>JAGQPD010001157.1 GCA_020426865.1 Planctomycetales bacterium | reverse complement strand
GCGCCCGACGGGACCCTTGTCGGCACGGTCGCCGCAACCGACCAGGACGCCGGTGAGACCTTCAGCTATTCGCTGGTCGATAGCGCCGGTGGTCGTTTCGCGATCGATGCATCCACCGGTGCGATCACCGTCTCGGATGGCTCGCTCCTCGACTACGAGTCTGCGACAAGTCATGACATCACGGTTCGGGTGACCGACAGTGGCGGGCTGACCTACGACCAGACCTTCACGATCAATCTGAGCGACAACGCTTCGGAAACGCCGATCGGCGCGGTCAGCGATGGCAACGCTTCGGCGAACGCGGTGTCCGAGAGCGCGGCCAACGGTACGGCGGTCGGGATCACCGCCCAGGCGGTTGACGCCGATTCTGCAGACAGCGTCAGCTATTACCTCACGGACGATGCGGGCGGCCGGTTTGCCATCGATGCGTCGACGGGTGTCGTCACCGTCGCGGACGGCTCGTTGCTGGACTACGAAACGACAACCAGCCACGCGATCACGGTGAAGGCTATCTCAAGCGATGGCAGCACATCGACACAAGCGTTTACCATCAACGTTGCGGACGCCAACGAGGCACCGACCGATCTGACGATGGCGGGCAATAGTGGTGTTGCCCTGAACAGCGATGGCGGCAATAACGCGTACCTTTATACGACGAGCGGTGGCGATATCGTCGGAGGCCTAACAGCCTTGACTATCGAGACCACGTTCAGTTCAACAAACTTGGGTTCTACCGGGTCGCCGCTGTTCAGCTACCATGTCGGTGGGGCCAGCGATGAAATCGAGCTGTCGATCTATACCAACAATGGCGGCCCGCATTTCCAGTTTGAGGTTTCCGAAGAGACTGCGTTTGCGCTGGACTACGACGCGTCCGTGCTGTTCGACGGCAAGGAACATCAGGTCTCGGCAACCTGGGACAGCACCACGGGCGCGTGGGAGATTTACGTCGACGGCAGCGAAGTCGCGAGTGGCAGCGGGATCGCGACCGGCGCGACGATTGCGTCGGGTGGAACCATCGTGCTCGGTCAGGAACAGGATTCGCTCGGGGGCGGGTTCGATAACACGACCGTATTCAAGGGAACGATACACGACTTCCGGGTATTTGACGATGTCCGCACCGCGCAAGAGATTGCCGACAATGTGTTCGGTCAGGTCGAAAGCACCGAGCCAGGTCTGCTTGCCGACTGGCGGATGGATGATCTTTCCAGCGGCACGACTACGGACTCGGTCTCGGGCAACCACCTAACGGTCGGAAATGTGAGTGGAACCGGTTGGATCAGTAGCACACCATCCCTGGTTCTTGGGGTCGCGGAAGGTGTTCAGAGCGGCTATCTGGTGGGAACGGTATCGGCAACAGATCCCGATGCTGGTGATAGCTTCACCTATGCGCTGACCAACGATGCCGGCGGCAGATTCGCGATCGATTCGACCTCTGGTCAAATATCGGTAGCGAATGCTTCGCTTATTGACTACGAGGCCGCGACAAGTCATGATCTTACCGTTCGAGTGACGGATTCATCCGGTGCCATCTACAGTGAAATCATCACAATAAACATCAATAACGTAAATGATTCCTCTGACAGCAATAGCACTATCTACGGGGATGGCTACAGCAATACAATTTATGCCGGTGGCGGTCGCGATACTGTTTGGGCGAGTGGCGGGAATGATTATATCGACGGTGGCTCCGGGAACGACCTTCTGGGGGGTGATGGCGGCGACGACACGATCTATGCGGGCTCAGGCAGCGACACGGTGTGGGGCGGGACGGGCGCAGATACCCTGTACGGGGAGGGCGACGGCGACTCGATTGGCGGCGACGCCGGCGACGACAAGCTCTATGGCGGAATGGGCAACGACACCCTGTGGGGCGGCGCCGACAATGACATCGTCGATGGGGGAGTCGGTGATGATTCACTCG
>JAGQPD010001156.1 GCA_020426865.1 Planctomycetales bacterium | reverse complement strand
GGCAAAATCGCTATTACGGCATTCTTCGAAGCAAGCACGCGCACGCGGCTGTCGTTCGAAAGCGCCGTCTTGCGGCTCGACGGCAAGGTGCTCTCGGTGCCCGACGGACAAGTGACCGGCATCGCCAAAGGGGAATCGCTCGCTGACATCGGCGAGATGTTCAACACGTACGGGGACGTGGTCATCATGCGCCATCCAGATACGAATAGCCTTGATGAAATCCGCAAGAACCTCGAACGACCTCTGATCAACGCCGGTAACGGCAGTGGTCACCATCCGACCCAAGCCCTGATCGACTGGTATGCCTTGTTGAAATGGCGCCCGGAGCTCTGCACGGAGGCGTGTCCGCGCGACAAGCAGATTCACCTGGGCATTATTGGTACGCCTGGTTCGATGCGCGCCGTGAAGAGCTTTTTACGCATTGCCTTGATGTTCACGCATTCGGTATCGCATATCACGCTCATTTCGGAAATGGCCGATCCCGTGGGACTGGATCTTTCCGAGCCGATCGAGGAATCGCCGATTCCGCTGGACATAACCAACGACGTTCAAAGCGTGATTGACGACCTGGACGTGATCTATATGAATTCGATTGCCTTTCTAGGCGATAGTTATCGACGGCTGGGCAGCCGCTACAAGCTATCGCCAAAGAGCCATTTGAAGCCGGGCGCGGTCGTCATGCACCCATTGGCTCGGCGTGACGAACTGTCCGTGGAATTGGACGAAACGGAACACAATCTCTACTTCGCCCAAGCTGCCGGGGCCGTCTTCGTGCGACAGGCATTGTTGACGTGTGTCTTGGATCGGCTCGACCACATCAGTGGTTTTTGAAAGGAGCTGACAACGCATGTGCGGCATCACAGGCTTTTGGGACCTCGCTGGCAACAGTGAACGTGAAATGCGGTTTACCCTGGACCGAATGCTCGATGTGCTCCACCATCGAGGGCCAGACGAGCGAGGAAGTCACCTGGTTCTCGATCATGGTATTGCCATGGGGCATACCCGATTGTCGATCATCGGCTTGGATTGCGGTCACCAACCAATTGTGAGTCCCGATCGATCCCTCGCGGCCACCGTCAACGGAGAACTTTACGGCTATAAGCAAATCCGCACCAAATTGGCGTGTGAATCGTACGTCTGCCACGGTAAGAGTGACAGTGCCATTACGCTACCACTTTACCAGAAGCATGGATTGTCATTTGTGGAACAGCTGCGGGGCGAATTTGCCGTCGTGCTGTTCGACGCAACGCGACAACGGTTGGTGTTGGTCCGCGACCGATTCGGCATCAAGCCGCTATACTTCGCCAGGTTGCGACATGGAATTGTGTGGGGGTCCGAAATCAAGGCGATCTTGCAACATCCGGAGATGCGGCCGCGGTTGTGTCCTAAGGCCGCACTGCACCAGATGATGCAAGTTATGGTGCCCGGTACGACGGCCTTTGAGGGAGTCGAATCGCTGTTGCCGGGATATATGCTGGTGGTCGAGCGTGAGGACCGCGATCGACTGTCGGTGGCAACGCACCGCTGGTGGGATTTTACGTTTCCTCAGCACCATGACACGCCCGCCGATCCAACGGTGTATGTGGAAGGAGTCCAAGAACGATTGATTGACGCCGTGGCGACTCGGTTGGAAGCCGATGTGCCTGTCGGCTGCTACCTTTCGGGTGGCATTGATAGTTGTTCGATCCTGGGGCTGGCGACGACACTGCAACAGGCCCCCGTCAAGGCGTTTACGATCGCCTTTGACAGCGACGAATACGATGAATCGCCGATTGCCAAACTGATGGCACAACGAACCGGCGCCGAACAAGAGCTGTTACGGCTGACAGAAAAGGAACTCTACGGACCCGCTTTTGAACGTGCGACGTGGCACGCCGAACGGACGTTCTACAACACGCTGGCCGTCGCCAAATGGCACATGAGCCGTCGGGTCCGGGCGTGCAACTACAAGGCCGTCGTGACCGGCGAAGGCTCCGACGAACTGTTCGGTGGTTATCCATTTTTCAAACGCGATTGGCTCGGACGCGATGACGAAGGAGGAATTTTTGCCGGAGCGATCCTGGCCGAAGAAGACCTGCAACATGAAAGTTGGCAGGACCTCTGTGGATTTACGCCGTCATGGATCCAGCCGTGGATGCTGACG
>JAGQPD010001155.1 GCA_020426865.1 Planctomycetales bacterium | reverse complement strand
TTAATGTTGACAGCCTAGAACCGCGAAATCATACGTATAACGTGGAAGTATTTTCGTCACAGTCCAGGACGGCGTAGCAACACCAGCACCGCGAGGCACCATGCCCAAGGGAAAGATATCCAGCACCGTCGTCCTTTTGCTCGGGTGGCTTCTGCTACTAGGCGGGCTGTTGATTGTCGTTGCCAACCCGGCGCTGGTCGCACGGATCACGCGCGGACGGTATGACTTACAAAAGACACCACGGTGGGTACAGAAGCCGAGCGAGCCGGTGCCGGACCTGCAACCTTCGGCGATCTTTGCACAGGGAAAGCTCGAACCTGCCAACGGGCTGGTTTCGCTGGTAGGCGTTACGGGCGACCGATTGGAATCGCTGTCGGTGAACGAAGGGGATGTAATCGAGGTCACAAGCAACGACCGGATGAGAATTGTACGCCGGGACGGTAGCGACGCGTTGCTGTCGGGGTTGGGAAAGCTGGCGAGCTACGACCTGTTGGAGATGGAGATCGCGGCGTTGCAGGCGCGGATCGATGAATCGGTGGCGTTGCGTGAGGCGGAGCAACTGGCGAAAACAGCCGACGTCGACGCGGCAGACAAGCTCGTACAGCAGGCCGAATCCGCTCAGACTCAAGTTCCCATGCTGAAGAAAAAGGCGGACTTGATGTACAAGGCGTACGAGCAGGCGCAGTACGAGTTGGGCAAATTGGAGATTCTCGCGGGACGTTCGGACCTGGTGTCCAATACCGACTTGCAGCAGAAGCGGTTGGAGGTCGACAAGCTGCGGCTGGAAGCGGAAGCGGCCTTGGCGGAATACAAGTCGACGAGCGAAATCAACACGTTGAATGTGCTGGCGGCAAAATCGAAGAAGACGTCGGTCGAGGCGGGACATGACCGGGCCTTGGCATCGATCCCCAGCGCGTCGTTGGCCAAGCAATTGGAGCTATTGCGGGAGAAGCAGAAGCAATCGGAACTCGTGGCACCGATATCGGGTACCGTGGTAAAGATCTACGTGCGACCGGGTCAAATTGTCGCCTTGGATCCGATCCTGCAAATGGCCGACCTGAGCAACATGGTGTGTGTCGCCGAGGTCTATGAAAGCGAAGTGAAGCGATTGCAGGTGGGGCAGTTGGCGACGATTCGCAGTTCAGCCTTTGGCGAGCCGTTCCATCGCGAAGGGATTCCGGGGCGTGTGCAGAGCATTGGGACATTGATCGGGGCCGCCCAGACGAAGAAGCTCGACCCATTTGCCAAGGCAGACACGCGTGTGGCAGAAGTAAGAATTGCGATCGAGGCACCAGAAGCGATCGCGGTCGCGGCGAAACTGGTCAATCTGCAGGTAGACGTGGAAATCAAGACCGAGAACTGATTGATTGGCGCAGTATCATCGCGATGGGGCGATCATGAAGACTCCTTTAGCATGGTATAACGTCGCGCATAACAAGGTCCGTACCGCCTTGGCAGTCTCGGGCGTGACATTCGCCGCCGTGTTGATGTTCATGCAACTGGGGTTTCTCGGCGCGGTTACTCGGACGGCAACCGTAATCTATGACGCATTGGATTTCGACATCCTGGTTCGCTCGCCGATGTACCTGCACGCTTGCGACGCGCGGGGGTTTCCCGCTGCCCGGCTGCAACAGCTGGAAGGGATACCTGGTGTCAAAAGCGCGACACCATTTTTTATTACGCTGAATCGCTGGCAGAATCCGGCCGACGCGACGGTCAAACGCGGCATCTTGACGATGGGAGTCCGCCCGGAATCGCAAGTTTTTGTCTCCGACGAAATCCAACGCCTGGTGCCGCTGCTGACGACCGATTTCGGCGTGATGATCGATCGCAAGAGCAAACCGGAATACGGTCCACTCAACGGGCGCACCTTCAGCGACCTCGACGTCGGTCGGGAAACGGAGCTGACCGAAAAGCGCGTGCAGATTCAAGGGCATTTCGCTCTGGGAACCGGCCTGGCAGCCAATGCGGCGGTGCTGATGAGCGACCGGGGGTTTGTCCGGGTCTCCCCCGGCACGTCGATCGACACGCCCAATCTGGGCCTCATCAAACTAGATGGTCACTACGACCCCGTTCAAAATGCGCAAGTTGCCGAATCGATGCGGCAGTCGATAAGCCGCTCGGCCGGCTCCGATAGTGACCACGGCACCGACCTTCGTCGTGCCGGTTCGACCAACACCGGCGATATTGAGATCTTGACGCGAGAGACAGCCATCGCGGCCGAACGCAAGTATTGGATCTTCGACAAGTCAATCGGGATCATCTTCATGATGGGGGTCGCTGTGGCATTCATCGTGGGGACGGCGATCGTCTATCAAGTGTTGGCCAGCGATGTGGCCAACCACCTGCCCGAATATGCCACGCTCAAGGCCATGGGCTATAGCAATCGGTACCTTGCCACCGTCGTCCTGATGCAGGCCTTGGCCCTGGCCATGATGGGCTATTGGATCGGCATGCTGTTGTCGTACATCTTGTTTCGCTGGACGAGCTGGTGGACCGGGATTCCGATCGAAATGAACCTGTGGATCGTCGTCACGGTACTGATCGCGTGCGTAACACTTTGTAGTCTTTCGGGTTTGGGAGCGTTGCGGAAAGCGTTCCTGGCCGATCCCGCGGACTTGTTCTGACCGATGGCCCGTTGACGACGCCCACGTCCTGCAACCACTATTTGAGAGCCGATCGCCACCGCCGGACAAACCATGTTTCGAACACGACGCCCGATACCGCTGGCCTGGAGAAATCTGGTGCACGATCCCCGCAAGTTGGCGGTGACCGTGGGGGGGATTGGCTTTGCCGTGTTCCTGATGTTCATCGAAATGGGCTTCAAGAATGCCCTGATCGACAGCACGGTCGAAGTCGTTCAGCGGGTCAACGGCGAGTTACTGCTGGTCAATACGGCGCGGTACGCGTTGCCATCGCGAGCGAGGTTCGATCGCCAACGGCTGTGGCAGGCACGTCAGCACCCGGCAGTGGCCGGCGGTTACCCGGTCTACTTTGAAAATCTATACTCGGTCTTGAAGAAGGTCGACGAGAAGGGTTTTCCGATTCGCGTCGTGGCCTTCAACCTGAACGATCCGGTGTTCGTATCGCCGGATATCGAGCGACATGTCGATGCCCTACGGGCACCTCAAACAGCGATCATCGATACGAAAAGCAAACGGAAGTACGGACTAGCGCCGATCACCGAACGGACCGTACCGCAACAAACGGTAGAGCTGGCGGACAAGGACATCAAGTTGGTTGGCACATTCACAATGGGTACTGACTTCGCCAACGACGGCAACATCGTGATGAGCGCCGCCAACTTCGCTCGCTGCTTCCCCTACATGAACCCAGGCGAAGACCCGCTCAACCAAATCGACATCGGCGTGATCCAGCTGCACCCCAACAGCAACCTCAAAGCCGTCCAGCGGGAGCTCGCCGCCCTCCTCCCCAATGATGTACATGTGTACACTAAACAAGAATTTATTGACCAAGAGAAGGCGTTTTGGAATCGCAGTACGCGGGTGGGGTACATCTTTTCGGTGGGGATGGTGATGGGGTTTGTGGTGGGTGTGATCATTTGTTACCAGATCATCTATTCGGACATTGCCGACCACATGGGTGAGTTTGCGACCTTGAAAGCGATGGGTTACAAGAACGACTATTTCGTGCGGTTGGTGATCCAGCAGGCGATATACTTGTCGTTGTTCGGGTTTATTCCAGGTTTGATTTTCAGTTGGGGTGTGTATCACCTGTTGGCGAGCATGACAGGTTTGCTGTTGAGGCTGACGTTTTGGCGAGGATTACTGGTGTTGGTGATGACCACCACCATGTGCATCGCGGCCGGATGTTTCGCGATGCGCAAGCTCGTTTCGGCCGATCCGGCGGATTTGTTTTAGCCCACGAGTGCGGCTCAATATTGGCGGCAAAGAGAAAACGATGGACACACCGATGACACAAGACACGACGAAGATTCCGTTGGCGTCGCGCGAGCGCAAGGGGCAGACGCCGGCGGTGGCGGTGAACATGCTGCAGCACTACTACGGCGAGGGGGAATTGCGCAAGCAGGTGTTGTTCGACAATTGCCTGAACGTCTATCCGGGCGAGATCGTGATCATGACCGGCCCTTCGGGCTCGGGAAAAACCACGCTGCTCACGCTAATCGGCACGCTCCGCACGGTCATGGAGGGGAGCCTGAGGGTGCTCGACGAGGAGCTCTTCGAGGCGTCCTCCGCCATGGTCGCCCGCCTGCGGTTGCAGATGGGATTCATCTTTCAGGCGCACAACCTGTTCGAGTCACTCACCGCGTACGAGAACGTGAACATGGCCGCGGAGCTTGTTGGCATGGACCGCCGCAAGGCGGACGACCGCATCCGGTACCTGCTCACGCGACTGGGGCTGGGCAACCACATCCACAAGAAGCCCAAGCAGCTTTCCGGCGGGCAGAAACAACGGGTCGCGATCGCGCGGGGGCTGGTGCATGAACCGCGCCTGGTGCTGGCCGACGAGCCGACCGCCGCGC
>JAGQPD010001154.1 GCA_020426865.1 Planctomycetales bacterium | reverse complement strand
TCCAGGTTGCCGGTCGGTTCGTCGCCGAGCAGAATCGCTGGATCGTTGGCCAGCGCCCGAGCAATCGCGACTCGCTGCTGCTGTCCACCGGACAATTGGCTGGGGTGGTGTCCCATGCGATCGCCTAGCCCTACCAGTTCCAGCAGTTGCGTGGCCCGTTGACGCCGCATTTTGGATGACACTCCTGTGGTATACAGCAGCGGAAGCTCGACGTTCTCCAGGGCGGATGTACGGTTGAGGAGGTTGAAACTCTGAAAGACAAAACCAATCTGTTTGTTGCGGATTTCCGCACGCTGGTTACGTGACATGCTCACAATCTCATGTCCGTCCAACAGATAACTTCCACTCGTGGGGCGATCGAGACACCCAAGCGTATTCATCAGCGTCGACTTTCCTGAACCGGAAGGCCCGACGAGCGCGACGAATTCACCACGCTCAATGCTCAATGTTGTCGTCCGCAACGCTTCGACTTGGATCTCGCCCAAATCGTAGGTCTTGCAGATCTCATTCAATTCGATCAAAGCCATCTTGTTGGTATTGCCAGGTTTTTCTGCGATCGGCAAAGAGACTGAGAACTCGCCAGTCTCCGTAGCCACTCGCTGCTGTGAGAGACAGTACCGCGGCATCAACGAAATGTAAGGCGCTGGTGTCGCGTGTCCTATCTATCGTATTCAAAGCATCGTAGGATCGCTAGCACTATGGGAAAGCGGCCGTCGATTGCGCGCTGCGCAGCCGACTTGCCGAACCATCCGACCACTTGTATAGTGCTCAATGTCAATATGGGTTGATGGACGAAAGGGGAACGCGATGGCAATGGAGTCGCAGGTGAAAACAATCACTTTGATCGAACATCTCTTTCGATATGGAGACTGGGCTCACGATCGGCTATTTGCCCTGTGCGACGGATTATCTGACGAGCAACTGGACCAGCCACGTGAAATGGGCTTCGGCTCACTGCGCGCGACGTTGTTTCATATCTATGCCGCAGAACAAATCTGGTACGAGCGATGGACCGGCGTTCCCTGGCGGCCGTTTCCGTTCGATCCGCAGGGAACGCCCCTTTCTGCCATTGCCGACGGCCTCCGTGATGTCGCTCGACAACGGACCACGCTCATCGACGCCGAACGTGAGTCGGATTGGCAACGCATCGTGTCCTACAAGGACAGCAAACAGGTCGATTATCAGCTGCCACTCGGCGAATTGCTGCTTCATGTCGGGAATCATGGTATTCACCACCGAGCACAAGCACTTCACTTCCTTAAGTCGTTCGGGCGTACGGTCCCGGGCGGGCTCGACTATCTGTTCTTCCGGCTCGCACAGCCAACCGTCGCACAAGACGATTCGGTGAATGAATCGCTGCGAGGGTTCGGATTGGAAGTCAACACCACTGCGGGTGTGGGGGTCGAGTTCGAACGCGATCGACAAAAGCGCTATTTCGAGTACTCGGACTGGGCTAATACGATCGTCATCGAGCTGGCAGACAAGTTGAGCAACGAGCAGCTGGATCATGATTTTGGGATGGGGGTGGGCTCCATCCGCAAGACACTGCTACACATGTTCGACGCCGAGGCTTGGTGGGCCAACGCCTGGGAGACCGGACCGTCCGCAATGGAACACTTGCCGGTCGAAACGACAATCGCCGAACTGCGTGATCGTTGGCACGACTTGATTGGGCGTCGAAATCGGTTCCTCAGTGGATTGGATCAATCGGGAGCCGATCGAATCATCACGGTGATCGTCGGAGAAATGCACTGCCGCTTCCAGGTGTTTGAATCAACGATTCAACTATGCGGTCATGGCACCCATCATCGTGCGCAATTGGTGAACATGTTGCGCCGCAGCGGTGCTGCGGTGCGAAATATCGACTATCTCTACTTTCTGGCCTGAAAACATGCCACGTAACACGTTGTGCCAGGGGCAAGTGTCTATTCCAGTCCCTCGCCGAAGAACATGTACAGCTTGGCGAACGGCGGCTTGAGTCCGCGGGCGCGTTGGACAATCGCCTGCTTGTCCTGGCTGGTGATCGCCTGTTGCAAAGCGACGATGGCGTGGCGCTGGGCGATCACCATCTGCTGGAACTTGTCCTGATCCCCCTGGGCTTTCCCTAAGTGACGGACATCCACGTGCGCTTCTTCTACAGCTTGCCACTCCGCCGACGCCTTCGCGCAGGCCTTTCGAATAACATCGATCTGTTCGTCCTCTAGCGTTTCCGGCGTAAGCTCCATGGCCGGCTTGACGATCAATTCCATGGTATCGTGAAAAGCTGCGAGCAAGTCGAGCGGGTATTCGATGCCGTTACGCTGCCGGGTGTGTGCCATCAACGAACGGATGGGTTCGAGTGATTCATGAGCCTCCTTGGTGTGCCCCTCCTGCAATTGTTGCTGAGCCACCGCGATGGCTCCGGAAATGCGGCTGAATGTCGCTGGCCAAGCAGGATCGTCGTGAAACCTCTTCAACAACTCTCCCGCAAGCCGCTCATTCCAGATTTCCTCAAACGCCGTCAACGCCGCCGCAGCGCGAGCCTGCTCTCCTTGATTGGTCAATGCGAGTGCCGGGATGTACCGCCGATCAAATTCCACGAATGCCTGCCAGCGATCCTTCTCGGCCGTGTCGGTTGCTTGCTTTCTGGGCGGGGCGGGATGGGACCGATGCGCCTCATCAAAGCCGCTCGCAACGAACCCCGATACCACCTTGGCGTGCGCTTGTATCAGGAGTACGACATACGGATCCTCTGACGTTTCCGTGACGCGGACCCCATGTTCGGTGTCCTCCCACGTCATCGTTACCTTGTCAGCATTGCGAAAGATCGCAGCGAACAGCGGGTCCGGCATCCGTATCGGACTCGGCTTCTCCAGTCGCACATGCATGGCATCCACGTGTTCCTGGATCTTCGCTGTGACCTCGGGATCGTCCGATTCGGTGACCGTTACCACGCCCTGCGGAGTTTCCTCGACCGTGCGGCGAATCTTTTCGTGATTGGTGAGCAGGAAATGAAAGACGTCGCGATCCGCGACGAATGCCGGGTCAGGCCCGCGCCCGCCGCGGAAACCCGGCCCTTGCCCGACTGCATCTGTCCCGGTTACAACGACGAACGTCAATACGGCAATAGTCCATGATGCAGTTGACCTGCGATGGTACGCCATGCTGTGCGAACTCGAAAGGGAATTCATTATGCTTCTCCTGAGGAATGGTGGTGAGGATCGGAACGCATATCTCATGCCAGTTGTCTTTCCGCTTCTTTGGAGCTTCGCCACTGCCACCAGCGGCTTCCAATTTATACCGTTTTTGTCACACGGCGCAGCGATTACGCACAGTCGCGTTCCTGATCGCCGGGCCTAGTCGCCGGTGTGTGCGGATGCGACAATATAGATTCGCTCGGTCCCATCCCCCATATCATTTGCGAACTCATGCGTGAAAAACGAAAAGATCAAGCTCGAAGTCGTCCCGCAAATGCCTCTTCCGGCCAGGCGTCTGCAAAATATTGTGCAACGGATGCTGCGTGTGGGACCGCATGCGGCCCGTAAGGTCATCGAGGCCGGCGATGTCTTTGTCAATGACCGGTCCCGCTCACGTAACGATATTGTGCTCGAAGTCGGAGACCATGTCGTCGTCGTTCGGCCCTTGCCGAAGCCCGTCGAGGCGGAACGGCGCTCTAACGAGCAGACTCGCATTGTCTACGAAGACAAACATCTGTTAGTTGTCGAAAAGCCCGCTGGATTGTTGACGGTACCGACTCCCCACGATGAAAAGCATACGTTGTTGAGCGAATTGCGTCACCATGTCACTCGGGTCGATCGAAAGGGGGACGCATATTGTGTACATCGCTTGGATCGCGGTGTATCGGGGCTGCTGGTGTTCGGTAAATCATTGGACGTGGCCGAACGGTTGCGTGATCAGTTTGCGGAACGCAAGCCGCTCCGCAGCTACGCGGCGATTGTTGCTGGTCGCACGCCGAGCGAGTCGGGGACGTTTCGCAGCTACTTGGCGACCGATAAAAATTTGAATCGATATGTCGTCAAATACGCGAGCGAAGGCGAGCTCGCGATTACTCATTACACGGTTCGGCAGCGGTGGATGAGTGCGACGTTGGTGGAGGTGCGTTTGGAAACGGGACGACGAAATCAGATCCGTGTCCATTTTGCTGAAGAGGAGTGTCCGGTCGTGGGCGACCGGCGCTACCGGCCCGATCTATCTGTACATCCTTGCTGGCCGTTTCGTCGCATCGCCTTGCATGCGCAGGAATTGGGTTTCCGGCATCCTATTTCCCGCAAGAACCTGTCCTTCCGGTCGAGCTGGCCCGAGGCCTTTAAACACTTCATGCGACGTGTCACATCCGACACATAGCTCCGACCGATCCCCGAGCGCCAGAGCAACCCGCCGTTTCCACAACTCGGTTCGCACGCCATTACGCTGGGATCGGCGGAGCGATTCGCGTGGCGTGGCGAATGCGGATTGGCACGAAGAGGAAGCGGTCGCTTACGATCGTCGGCATTCGCGATAGATCGC
>JAGQPD010001153.1 GCA_020426865.1 Planctomycetales bacterium | reverse complement strand
CTCTGCGGTTCACACGACCGCATGAGGAACGCGACTACCGCAGTGGCCCAGAGAGCGCAGAGATTGTTTTTGGACGACATCATGGCGAATACAATGCCCCTCCTCTGCGGTGTCCCCCGACCGATCCGCGCTATTGCTATCACTGAAAGCTTCCTGCGACACGTTACTGCGACTGCCGCAATTCCAACAAGTTCTCCTTATCCCCACCTTTGTCGGTCCCGATAGTAAGGAATAGGCAAGTTACAATGCCCCTTACGTCAGCCCAAAACTCCTACGGATGGGAGCCAGCCAATATGACCATGTTTGCGGCTCAAACGCCAAACGTGCTAGCAATCTTTGGACATCCAGGACATGAACTGTTCTTGTTTCAGTGGTTTACGCAAACCCGCTGTCAGTTCAATTGCTTCACCGATGGTTCCGGCGGGACAATGGCGGACCGGACAGCCTATTCACGCAACGTGATCGACCTGGTCAATGGGACTTACGGCCCAGTCTTCGGACTGGCGAGCGACAAACAGCTTTACCAGGACATACTCAACGGCAACGCAAATCGCGTCACAGCCTGGACCGAACGCTTGATCGAAACCGCCCTGCAGTTGAAACCCGAAACGATCGTGACCGACCCATTCGAGTATTTCAATCCTGTCCACGACTTGGCCAATTCGGTAACTGATATTGTGATCGCGGCATTGTCGCAACGTGGTATCCATTGCCGCAAACTGGTCTACCCCAACGAATACCCTCGGCAATTCGACGCCGCCGCGGCGCGGATCACAATTTCGCTCGACGCTCAGCAAATCGCGGCCAAACAGATCGTGGTTGAGGGCTACGAACCGTTGCGTCATGAACTGGCACGCCTCACCCAGCAGCAAAAACTTGACGCTCTGCGGTGTGAAACCTTGTTCGACGACCCAGTTCGACTGCACGCCATTCCTGCCGCGGCCGACACGCCCTTCGAGCGCGTCCATTACGAAGATTACGGCCGCCAGATGATCGCAAACGGATTGTACAGCAGGCTATTAACGCTCGACGGTCACTATCGAGCGTTTGTAGCCAGTGTCATTGACCGATCCCTGAGTATCGAGTTATGCGAATCGCGATCGTAACCCAGCGTCTCCACAAGCGAACGGGAACCGAGATCGTCACTCGCGACATGTGCAAGTCGCTCCGCGATGCAGGTCACAGCGTATGCGTATTGACGACATATGCTGGTCCGTTCGCAGCGGAAATTCGCGCATTAGGTCTCCCGGTGGTAACGGAACCACGGCAGATGCCATTCGCCCCTGATGTGGCGCACTTGAATCACTTGAATGACATCGACAACCTGTTCCGTACATTTCCGCGTTGTCGTGGTGTCTATCAGCATCACGCTCCCGCGGCCGGCGTACCGGCAGCGGTTCGGCATCCGAACATACGATATCGAGTTGGCATCTCGCCACTCGCTTGCCAACAGATCGAACGCGCGACGGGCGTTCCCAGCGACGGAATTCTGGGAAACTATGTCGACCTCAGCAGCATTCCCCAAGTGACCGCGCGTCCAGAACGTCCTCGCCGTTGGCTCGTTGTCTGTCACAAGAAGCATGCGTGGACCCACTACGCAAAGATTGCCTGGCTGGGGTTTTGCCATGGTGCCCATTGTGCGGCGGTTGGTCCTCGGATCTTCCGTCGCATCCGCAGCATCCCCGCCGAAGCAGCTCGGTTCGACCTGGTCTTTGCATCCGCCCGTTGTGCCCTCGAGTCGGCGGCAGCTGGGGCGGGCGTCATTGTCACCGACTATCGCGGAGTCGCAGGCTTCGTAACGCCAGACAACGTCCTACATGCATGGCATCACAATTTCGGCGGGGAAATGCTCACCTCCCCGGCCCATTTCGACGCGCTGGAACAGGCTATCCTCTGCTACGATTCCCAACATGCTTATGATGCCGCGATGACCGTGCAAAGGCTCGCCAACCTCAGTCAAGGTCTCGCACGATGGGAAGCGATCTATCGCGATATCGCCGCGAACCAGTCACCTCCAAATAGCGATCACTTCCACGACCGTCGGGCTGCCTAACGATAGCTGAGCGTCGTCGCACGAGTGTCACAACCAACAGCCAACACGGTGCGTGAATTACCTCTGGCACTGCATTCTGGATTGCTGCCGGCGTCGGACGCCCGGCATTCCAAATGTCATAGTCGCGCACGTCGACGACACCGTCGGCATTGAAATCACCGCGACACCACTCGGCCACGCTCGAGAATTTGCTCGAATTCCAGGCGGCGAAGTCGATGTCGTCAACCATTCCATCCAGATTCGCGTCACCCAATGAGATTGGCTCACCGCCTGTCAATTCCGGGAAAGCCAATCCAGCCTGACGCAGCCACGCATCGCGATCGTCAAGATTCAACATACCGTCACGGTTCATATCGAAACTCGAATCAGATTCGCCCGCTGCAATCGCTCCTATCAACGCATCGATATCCTCGCAGCCGAGCATACCATTGTCGTCAAAGTCTCCCCATACCGATGCGGCAAACGTGAGCGTTACTTCTGCCGAGTTGTACTGCGGCAGCGGTTCGCCCGTCACGTCGTCGCCGATGTAGACCCGATAGGCCGCCGACAATTCGCGCTGCAACGGATTCTCGATCGCATAGACGTTATGCGTCATCGATAGACTCCAGCGCCACCGCGTACCACTGCCCCCTGTCCCAAAAATCGGGTCGTACGCCGGCGTCGCGGGAGGTCGCTGGTAAATTTCCAACCCATCGGAACTCGACAATTGCTCGATCCAAATCCACCCGTCCGCCGGCATCGATAGGAATCCGCTCGAATTCCAACCATACTGAAAGTTGTAGGCCTTATCCGACAGCACACCCCACGGCTGTTGCGGGTCGAATTCGTAAGGCTCTTCAAGCGCGCGAAGCGCTGGAACTCCTACCGAAGTGTCGACGTGCACGCCAATGCTGGTGCCATCGAAGCTGATGTCGGCATGTTTCATCGGGGCCAACCCTTGCCCAATGGTGCCACCCCCCATCTGCGGAATCACGAACTCAGCCATGCCTGTCGACGCGATCGTGACTGTCATCATCATCGCGACACCAAATACACTCTGTTTTTTCACCATTTCGCCCCTCGCCTTGACTCCATACAAAGTCGCTATACAAAGTCTCCATATGCCGACTCAACCTCCCGAATCAACACGCCGGCAACGACAAGGGGACCCCCGCTGCCGAATAGCTTAGCGGAGTTGGCAGCGAGGCCCCTCATCACGCCTCTTGTTCTCGCAAGGAAGAACGACTCCAGTCGTCGCTGCGATCTAAGTTGTCCGACGCCGCCCAAAAGCAATAGCTGTTACAGTTACGACAGCCAGCAGCGACATCATCGGTGGTTCGGGCACGACACGAAACTGAAACGTCGCATCCGCGCCGGTCATGCTGGTCAATGGATTACCCTGCAAATCGCCCACGTACACATGAAACGACATGGAGTAGTCTCCAGCGGAATCGGCGGTGAAATAATCGTGTTGCATCACGCCATCCCACTTCCAGCGAAATCCGTTTGACGTGTACAGTTCGTCCATCGTCCAGACCGCCATTCCTTCGGATCCGTTTCCCCCATCATACACGCGAAATGTCGAACCAGCGGGCTGAGTCGCACCGGTCCGCTCGATCCAAATCGCCGAATCGGCCGGCAGATTAAACGGACCGTCCGGCAACCACCCGTGCTGGGCATTGAAGTAGACATTTTCCAGTACATTGAACTTGTCGGGCGTATAGTCGACACCGAACCCGGAGGTCATCACGACAGGCGTCGGAGGCGGGTCCGAAACGTGAACCGCCAAAGCATTCCCGGCTTGCGAAACCAAGGCGTGCTTCATCCCATTGTGAGTGGCATCGCCATCACCGTTGGTGAGCGGTGGCATCGGCGGCGTAACGGCCGACGCGACGCTGACCCCAACAAACACATACAATCCACATAGATACACTTGCATATTTCTCATGGGACAATTCCTCATTGTGTTCAAGATCAAATATGGTCAAAAAAAGCAAGCTTGAATTGCCCAGGCAGTCCAAGCTGCCGGATTACGAAGTTCGGATCAATAGCTTCCAGCTTTGCCAGGATCCCAATGATCCATACGTTGTTCAAGGTTGAACGTCTGTTCGAATTCGAGTGCCGCCACATGGCCGTCCATCCATAGGTAATTGGCGTTGCTGGCATGACGCGTCATGGCAACCTCTGGTGTACCTCCGTAGTACCAGAAATGCGCCATAATATGGTCAGTCTGTGCGTCCGTCAGCAGTTCGCCCACCAGGATCGTCTTGGAAGTTGCCTTCACATGTTTTAACTTGGGGTACGTCGGCCCAGCGGCCAACCCCAATAGTTCACCGGTTTCGGCCGACTGCAGTTCGAACCACACGTTCTTTCCGTAACTCCACAGCCTGGGGTCTTGCCGATCGTCGCTGGGACAATGGTAGGTCCCACGCAACAGATCGTCACCTAACTCTCCAGTCTCGGGACGAGAGGTCGGGTCCAGATGCGGTGCAATCGCATATCCCCACGGCAGATCACGATGTGCGAACGCCGAATGGGAACTGCGCGGAATCCGTCCGTTGTGCGAATCGATATAGACCACGAAAGCCACACCGATCTGCTTCAACTGATTGGCGCACTGCGTACGCCGAGCCGCCTCGCGCGATGCGTTGATAGCCGGCAACAGCAAGCCTACCAACAACGCAATGATCGCGATCACGACCAACAATTC
>JAGQPD010001152.1 GCA_020426865.1 Planctomycetales bacterium | reverse complement strand
AGCGCACCACTTGCCAACCACAGAGCCGAAGCGACTCCCCGGTGAATTATTGCCAGGGGGCATCAAGGATATTCCAACCCTGATCAAGGAAGGACATGACCCGATCCACGCAGTCTATGTCTTCATGCAGAACTTCACATCCCATTTTGCTGAGGGCGTGTCCGAACTGCCCGAAATGAAGTTGTGGGCTCGGGCTGTAGCGACAGCCGAAGATGAGTATATGCCTTCCGGTCCCCCGATGAGTCCGTTGACGGGGAGCTATTTCTGGATGTGGGCGCTTTACGATTTACGGATCGGCAAGAGCACGGATACGCTCGCTTACTGCCAAATCGCCGCCAACGACATCATCCAGATGAACGCTCATCAGTTGGACGCCTTGAAAAAGATGGAGCGCTCCCGCATGGGTGTCTACGAACACATCGGTACGCACGGGCCGCACATCCGACTGCGGGAGCTGATCACCAACAGCGGCTTGGACTGTCATTGCCCCAGCGGCTACAGGGGAAAGAAGGGCGAGCTGTGGTACGTCCGTCTGCTCCCACCGCTCGAGCCCGATCACGCGATCTACTGGATTGCCATGACAACTCCCTACGTCCTGATCGGTGCCACTAAGTCGGATTGGATCGACTTTCTGAAGCGCACCATGCTCCAGTGCGACGGCCCAAATGACGCGACTCGGCTACACAATCTGCTCAAGTACGGCCTGGTGCCCAACTACTGGAACGAGTTTGTCTTCAAGTCGTACCACCATCACCAACACGACGCCGTTTTTCTGACCGGGATTCCCGACATGGAGGCCACATTGCCGCACGCGTAGGGGAGGACGAAAAACCGAATGAGCAGGTTTTCGGTCGGTAGGCGGCAATTCGAAGTCTCGGCAACGGGACGGCCCCGTTTGGGGCAGCCGTCCGGAACCCCGTATCCTTGCACGCCGCACAGGGACCGCCTTCTCATCCTACCTGCCTCATTACTTCGACGGCATTTTCCAGGTCGAGTTCAGCGTAGATCTCGGTTGTACTCGTTGAGCCATGCCCGTCCACGGCACGTGCAGCGTCGATGCCGAACAACTTCCGGATTTCCGTCGAGGCGGTGTGGCGAATGCGATTTGGCGACCACTTTTCGATGCCCTGTTTTTCGCAAACCCGGTGAATGGCACGCCGGTAGCTTGACGTCATGTAGCGTTCACCCAGCGGTCGACGTTTGTGCGCGACACGATTCGTCCCTTCTCGATTTCCGCACGAGAGCGGCGTTCTTCGCTTCTGTCGAGCCGATTCCCGACGACGCAGCTCCGATTCCGATGGCGAAAAGCAAAACTCATCCGCTGGTCGGTTAAGATACGGTTTCAGCACGGCCTGGGCACGCGGCCCGATGGCGATGATTCGGTCCTTTTCGAAATGCTCGGTTTTATGCTCGGCAGGCCTGTAGATCCAAACATCGCCCGAACGGTCGATGTCACTGGGGGACATGGAACATATCTCCCCCGGGCGAGCACTTGTAAGACGTTGGATTCGCACCATGTCCGCGACAACGTTGGGAAGGTGCTTCAGCGTTTCGTCGATGATTTGATCATCGACCGGCTGAACCGGTGTCGTTTCCCGTGCTCGACTTCGACCCTTTTTGAGTCCCGGTAGTTCACGTAGTGCATTGGACACCGACGGGTCCGTGATTTCCTTTGTCGCGGCCCACTTAAACATGCCCCGCAGACGATTCACCTGCTTATTGATATGCCCACGGGACCAATCGAGCTCGTCGATCATTTTGTCTCGAAGCTCATCTAACGTGACCGGACCGAAGTCCTTCACCATCGTCGCGGCGTGATGTCGTCGGAGGAACCGAAGCACATCGTCGATCATGCCGGCTTCACGAGTTACCTTCCCACGCTTCCGGTAGTATTCGTGAGTGTGCCGACGATAGACCAAAATCAATTCGCTGATTGAAATCGGAGCGCCGGCTTTCGCCTTCTCGCGAAGACTGGCTGCCGTCACGCTTTCGGCAATTCGCTGCAGATCAGGTTTGCATGGAGGGCTGGGAGGAGTCGGCTTCTTGGCCAGTTCTTCATGTCGACGTCGTTCCCATTCGGCAAGCAGCTTCTGGTACCGTTGGTGGCTCTTCTGTGAACCATACGGGCCGATGTAGAGCGTTTCCCCGAAGAACGAAACGACGGCCTGCTTGGTGGATTTGTGGAAACGATACTTGGGGGGACGATGAAAGTGTCGCGGCATGTTGAATGTCTTTGCGTCTGCGAGAGAGGCGCAAAGAGGGCAGTCGAGCGGACATCCCTCTTAGCGTTCCCTCTTTGGCTTCGGCAAAGAGCCGCACTGCCTCACCGAGGCAGGTAACCTAAGTCCAGGTTTGGCTTGGGTTTTCGTCAAGTGGCGGGGGCCGGATAGCCTC
>JAGQPD010001151.1 GCA_020426865.1 Planctomycetales bacterium | reverse complement strand
TATCTACCAATGCACCGCCGACACGCGGCCTGAAGATCTTTTGGTAACGCCGGTGCTGGCGGAAAGCGGCAAGATCGCCTACCACGCTTCGCCCCTGGTAACCGCCATGCTGACAGGTGGGCTTTGCGTGCTGGATGAAGGCAATCGGATGAACGAAAAGTCCTGGGCCAGTCTCGCGCCGCTGCTGGACCATCGCCGCTATGTGGAATCGATCGTGGCTGGCATCACGATCCACGCCAGCAAGGAATTCCGTTGTGCGGTGACCATGAATCAGGACGAGTCAACGTACGAAATCCCGGACTATATTCTCAGTCGCCTGCAACCTACGTTGCCGCTGAGTTATCCCGATCGCCACGATGAATTAGAAATCCTCCGCTACCATTTGCCGTTTGCCGAACCGGAGATGTTGGCGATGACCGTCGACTTTTTGCAGCGGTCGCACGAGCTGCGGCTTGACTTTTCACCGCGTGACGGCATCAATCAATTGCGATATGCGATGAAACGACTGATGCAAGATCCGACGCATCCGATCAGTAAAGATTCGGCTTGGCGCGAAGCCTTGGAGAACTGCCTGGGTGAAGATGCGTTGGATTTAGAATCGATGGCCGAACGGCGGCAACGCACGCTCGGCGGCGATGCCGTACCCTTGGGGTTAGGGGATTTCTTTTTTTCCGGAGAAGATCCGCTCAATCCCGATTGGCAAGAATTCGATGACGATGACGAAGATGAGACCCCATTTTGATCGTCGCCAGCTGATACCACTTCATGTTCTTCGAGGGAAGTCGTAAACGTGTTGCACCCGCTGCTACGCATCGACGATCGCATATCGGTGATTCCCGTGATTCACGGCAGTGGCGATTTTTCCGTCGAAGTTCGCCGGATCATGCTCGCACATCAGTTCGACTGCGTGGCCGTTCCATTGCCACCTTCGTTCCAGGCTCACGTTGAGGCGGCCATCGAGCAATTGCCAGTTCCCATGCTTGTCGTTCAGCGGGAACCATCCCTTCGCAAATTCGACACACAATGGTCGCCAGCCTCCGATGCATGGGACGACGATCAGAACGATTTGGGGGCCGAATTCGATCCAGACGACGATTACGACGAAAGTCTGCATGACGAGCTGGATAGCGAGTTCGACAGCGAGCTATACGATGAATCAGGCGAACAAGGTGATGACGGTGATTTGGATGGCACGATCAGTTACGTGCCAATCGATCCTTGCCAGCCGGTGATTGCGGCGATTCGGGCGGCGATGGGGGAACACATTCCGCGAGCATTCATCGATCTCGAAACTGCACATTTTTGTCATTACGCCGACGTCCTCCCAGATCCATACGCACTGAAGAAAGTCAAACTCGAACGCTTCAGCGGCGCGCTGCTTCCGGCGTTGATGCCACTGCCGGAAGGGCAGCCTCAGCATCGGGCCGTTCAAATGGCGTGGCGCTTGCGCCATCTGGCACTCCGTTATCGGTCGATCTTGTTTGTCTGTTCGGTTCGCGATTGGCCGTGGATTCGGCAAGCCTATGTCGATCGTGTCGAGCCGCCGGTAGAAGATGACGAAGTCGAAGCCACCGAGATCTATCAGGCTGACCCTACCAAATTGTTGTTCATGCTCGGCGAACTACCATTTATCACGGGGCTCTACGAACAAGCACGTGAAATGCTGGACGACGATAACAACCTCTCCATTGATGGTGTCAAGGAGCTGTTGCTTGCGGCCCGGCAGAGCTATTTTCACGATTTCCGCAAGCGGGCGCGCAAGATTACCCCACAAACGCTCGCGACATGTGTCAAGTACATTCGCAATCTCTCGCTCATTGAAAACCGCTTGACCCCTGATTTCTACAGTATTGTCATCGCCGCCAAGCAGACGGCGGGTGACGGATTCGCGCTGCACGTTGCCGAACGAGCACGAGATTATCCCTACCAACGCGAAACCACTTATCCGCACGTTGAGATGGCGCTCCAGCGAGCCAGGTTGCCCAATGGCGATATTGTCCACACGATCAATCGATTGCCGGGGCATCCGATGGTTTGGCGTCGATGTGAGTTGCTCCCGCGACCCGATCAGAAACAACAGCAAGATTGGAACATGCGCTGGAATCCCCTCCGGCAATGCAGCTGGCCACCCGAAGACGAGTTGATCGAAGGATTCCGTGCTCGCGTCGTCGAACGAGCTCAAATGTTGATGGGTGCAGACCTGGCACGGACCGAAAAGTTCACCACCAGCATCAAGGACGGAATCGACATTCGCGATACGCTTCGCAATTGGCATACGGGCGAAATCTACGTCAAGGTACTGCCTCCCAATCGAGGTCACTTGGATGCCGCCGTCATGATCTTTGATAGCCCGGCCGATCCGCGTGACTACCCTTGGCGGACGACCTGGTTCGCCGAACACGCCAATGAATCGACCTTGGCGTTTTTCGCCACGCACTTTCGCCAACAGATGGTGGGTCCGGGAATTGGCCTGGCTACCTACGGTGGCGCGCTCTTTCTTTTTCCCCCTGTTCACATTCCCGATATCTGGCAAGATTCGCGGCTCGATTTCACCGAAACGCTGGAAGAACGGCTATTGGCGGCGGCCTGCCTCCACAGTCAGTCACCACAGATTGCATTGATGTCGCCATTGCCGCCAGGTCCAGGATGGCGCCGCTTGGCCCGACGGTTCAAAAAATCGTGGGTCCACGTACCGATCAGTAGCTTCGGTGACTCCACCGTCCAGCAGTTGCGGATGGTTCACGTTTTGAACGGACATCACGTACGTAGTTACGCCGCGCATTTCATCCGCCGCGCATGACAATGATCGATCTATGACGCTCGGCAAAATCTTCGCACATCAACAGTATTGCAGTGACGTTCCCGTCGCCCCCTACGAAATCGTTACACCACGTGCACCTTGTCCGGTAGCCTCCGCGGAGTACCAAGAGCTGCTGTGCGATGCTGGTCAAT
Organism: Planctomycetales bacterium; assembly: GCA_020426865.1. Classification (GTDB taxonomy): domain Bacteria; phylum Planctomycetota; class Planctomycetia; order Pirellulales; family Pirellulaceae; genus JAGQPD01. Next base: position 1,551 of record JAGQPD010001151.1, on the reverse strand, counting down.
GTCTTCGCGATGCCAACGTCGTTGCCGTGTACCTGATGCACGGCACTTTTGCTGGTACCGATGCCAGTGGACTTTTGGCCGCACTGGAAAGGCTTCGTCCCGATTGGGCGGAGATGCTTGGCGGCCAGCAGAAGTATTGGTTTGATCGAATGTTGGGCGATTTGGGGAACTTCACGCCACAGGTACGAGACGACCTGGAACGACTGTGGAATCGCGATCGCAAGGCTTCGATACGCGTGGAATTGTTCCATTGGTCCAGTGAAAACACGCATATCGCACGTGCCGATGCCGCGATTCGGTTGCTCGAAACCTTAGTCGACGCCAATCTACAACCAGGACAACGGGTGCTACTCGTCGGACACAGCCACGCAGGAAATGTCCTTGCTTTATTAACGAACCTGTTGGCGGGTGGCACGTCAGCACGCGCCGATTTCTTTGAAGCGACGAGGGCCTATTATCGTTCCCTGACGCGCCGCCGCTGGACGATCGTTGCGTGGGAACGCATGGCAAAGCTGCTGATGAAGGGAGGCAACCCGCTGCAAGGAGTTGGTTTGGATGTTGTTACCTTGGGGACGCCGATTTGTTATGGCTGGAACGCCAATGGTTGCGATTCTCTACTCCATTTCGTGAACCATCATTGCTTGCCGGAGATCCCCGAGTTTCGCACGGTCAGTCCCTTTGCATTCGATACAACATTCACAGAGACCTACGGGGATTTTGTGCAGCAGATCGGGATTACCGGCAGCAACTTCCTTCCCAACATTTTTGCGTGGCGCACCCACGATGCTGATCGGCGACTAAAACAACTGCTGCATGCGGACATTCCGCGAAGCAGTTATTTGTCGCATCTCAAGTGTGGGATGCGAGTGGCTCAGACCGGTACCACGTTGCTGGTGGACTACAGCCACGCTGATCCCGAAGGCGCGAAGCAGTTGCTCGGTCACGGTATCTACACCCGACGCAACTGGTTACCGTTTCATTCTCAGGAGATTACCCAGCGATGTCTCAAATCATCCAGATCGTGACGACGACCGGCAGTCAGGGAGACGCGGAACAGCTTGCCCGGGCATTGGTCGATGAGCGTTTGGCGGCATGTGTGCAGATCGTCGGCCCGATCGCCAGTGTTTACCGATGGCAAGGCAAGGTCGAAACGGCGAGTGAATGGCAGTGCCTTGCCAAGACTCGGCGCGATTTGTTCGATCGGGTTGCCGTCCGTATTCGACAGTTGCACGCTTATGAAACGCCAGAGATTATCGCGGTACCAGTCGAACTTGGTCTGCCGGAATACCTGGATTGGCTGCAGGAACAGGTTTCCTAGCGATCGAGGTTGTGGACGTGTCGACCCATGGTTTCCAGCGGGAGACTGCATACGATATGATGGTTTGCCGACACCAGACTTCCGCTGCGTGTTGGTATTCTTTACGCTGCCAAGGTTGTCGGGCGAGATTCGGTAGAAGCCGTGCGCGAGTTTCATATTGTCATACATCGGATGCCCCAGTCGCCGGAATCGGTGGGCACATTCCGCTGGCTCGATTTAGAGATGCCGGCTTG
>JAGQPD010001150.1 GCA_020426865.1 Planctomycetales bacterium | reverse complement strand
TGGCACGTCCTTTCTTGAGTTCGATTCCGGGCGTCCCGGCGGCGGGTCGCAAGTTCATGCGACAACTTTTCCGCCTGGAAAAGGGGCAGATTGGAGTCGTCGAGAATGATGCAGACACGATCGTTTACGTAGCTAGGATTGTGGAGGAAACTCCTTCCATCGCCGATCGACGTCAAATGTTCGCCAGCACAGGGGTCACAGCACCATTGGTGGATATCGGACGTACAGAGAATCTGACCGCGCTTTCGGACTGGTACCAACGCCTATCGGACCAGTACAGTGTCGAATGGAAGCGGCAACCGCACGTCGACTCTCGTCGCGCCGCCAACTGAGCAGGCCACTACTCGCAGGCGATCAATCGGTAGGCCGCCGGAATGATTACCAGCGTGATCGCGGTCGCCAGGGATAACCCGCCGATGATCGCTATTGCCAACGGCGGCCACAGCAGCGACGGCGTGATCGCCAGCGGGACGAACCCCGCGACGGTGGTCACTGTAGTGACAAGCACATGCCTCAATCGGCGGAGCGTTCCCTCAACCACTCGAGTTCGCACGTCGATGCCTTGTTCCCGCAGTCGCTCGTAGCCGTCGACTAACAAGATCGCGTCGTTCACAACGACACCGATCAACATCATCATGCCCATGATGGCCATGAAATTCAACGGCCACCCCGTCAGCCACAATCCCAACATCGTGCCCCCCAACGAGAGCGGGATAATGGAGAAGATCAAGGCCGACAATCTCCACGATCGAAACTCAACGATCAACAACACAAACATGATTCCCAGGGGATAGATCGCGTTCCTGATCAGATTCCACTCCGCTTCGTGTCGCTGCTCGTTCTCGCCGCCAAACTCCAGGCGATATCCAGGCGGCAAACTCTTCACGAGTTGCTGTAAATCGCCTTGCAAACCGCTGGAAACCTGAGCGGCGGTGAGCCCGAAAGCGGGATATGCCAGAACGCTGAGCGTCCGCATCCCGTCGCGCCGATAGATGCTCGTCGATTCCCAAACCGGTTCCATATGTGCCAACGTCGAAAGCGGAATCAAGGTGCCATCTGCACGCGGTGACAAGTACATGGAACGAAGATCTGCAATACTCTCCCGTCCGGCGAGCGGGTAGCGAATATCGACCCCTACCCGTTCGTCTCCTTCCTGAATAAAGCTGGCATTCAGACCATCCAGGCAATAACGCAGCTCGTCCGCCACCGTCCGTTGGTCCAACTGCAAGGCCCGCGCGACTGGTTCATTGAGCATCGATACCAACTTGACAGATTCATTTCCGTAGTTGCTGCGAATACCCCGTACACCCGGTCGCGCCCTCAGGATCCGTTCCGCTCGATGGCCAAGTTCTTGTAGCTCGGGGATCGAATCACCAGTAATGCGGACTTCAAAGGGGGCCAGGTACGGAGCGCCATGCTCGAGGATATGTACCACGCAGTTGGCACCTGCTATGTGTTCGGTTAGTCTGGTTTGTACTCGTGCGGCGAGCGGTGCCGCATTGCGATAACTATCGGCCTGCACGATCAGTTGTGCGTAGTGATTTGCGTAGGTTTCTTGGCTCGTCAGATTGTAAAAAAACAAGGGGGCATTGCGGCCGATAAACGCCGTATTGCCGACAATTTGCGGTTCATCGTGCAACAGTGCTTCAATATCAGCGACGAGCTCGCCGGTGTGATCCAAGGAAGACCCCTGATGAGAAAACACGTCGATCACAAACTGATCTCGCTGCACCGGCGAGAAGAAATCT
>JAGQPD010001149.1 GCA_020426865.1 Planctomycetales bacterium | reverse complement strand
GACGACTGCCGCAGTTGAACAAATGTTGCAGCAATTGGGCAACGGTCTTCCGCCGCAAGTCGGTGCCGAAATCCGCTACGTACTGGGCATGATTTATTTGCGCCACGGAGAGACTCAGAATTGCTGTTTGTTGCATAACAAGGACAGCTGCCTGTTGCCGATTCACGGCGGCGGAATTCACACCCGCGTAGACGGATCGCGGGCGGCGATCGAGCATCCCAAGCTGGCCGTCGCGTTGGCGGAGCCCAATTCTCGGCGTTATTATGAAGCGGTTTGGTTATGGAATATTGCCTCGATGACGCTCGGCGAACACCCCGATGGCGTTCCGCCGCCGCATCGCATGGAACGGGACCGGTTTCTATCGAAAGAAAAATTCCCGCGGCTGATGAATATCGCGCCGGAATTGGGGCTTGATACCAACAGCCTGTGCGGCAGTGTCGTCGCCGACGACTTCAATGGCGATGGATATCTCGACCTGATGGTTTCCAGTTGGGACTTGCGCGACGATCTGCGACTGTACTTTTATCGGCCCGCGGAGGGACGTTTCGCCGATGTCACAGGAGCGGCCGGCTTAAATGGGCTTCCGGGTGGACTGAACATGGTGCAGGCCGACTATAACAATGATGGAAGGATCGACGTCTACGTCATGCGCGGCGCGTGGCTGTTCGCCGCGGGGCGCCATCCGGACTCGCTACTTCGCAACAATGGCGATGGCACGTTTACCGATGTTACTCATGCGGCCGGTCTGGCTGAATTCAAATACCCGGGACAGACAGCGTCGTGGAGTGACTACGATCTGGACGGCTGGCTTGATTTGTATGTTGGCGGCGAGTCGACACGGCAGAGTCGAGCGCCGTGTCGGTTGTACCACAACAATAGGGACGGCACTTTTACGGATGTCGCAGACCGGGCAGGTGTCGCGAACGGTCATCTGACCAAAGGAGTAACTTGGGGCGACTACGATGGCGATCGATATCCCGATCTCTACGTATCCAATCTCGGAAGCAATAACCGGCTCTATCGCAACAACGGTGACGGAACGTTCGCGGATGTGGCCGAACAGGCGGGCGTGGCAAATCTCTCAAAAACGTTTCCGACCTGGTTCTGGGACTACAATAACGATGGCATCCTTGACCTGTTTGTCGCCTCGTTCGACACGGGCATCGAGGATGTTGCCAAGTACTATTTGCAGCGTCCGGTCGATCATGGTTTTCCTCGCATATTTCGCGGAACAGAATCGGGCCAGTTTGTCGACATGACCCGGGAGCTTGGTTTCGTCGAGCCGACGTTGCCGATGGGCAGCAATTTTGGTGACCTTGATAACGACGGTTACCTCGACATCTACCTCGGGACGGGAAGCCCGGAGTACAGTGTGATTATTCCGAACAAGATGTACTTGAATCGCAAGGGTGACAGCTTTGTGGATATCAGCGAGGCAGCCGGGCTCAGTCATCTGCAGAAGGGGCACGGAGTGGCATTTGCTGATCTCGACGCAGACGGCGACCGTGACATCTTTATTCAGATGGGGGGCGCGTACACCGTTGACAAGTATGTCGATGCCCTCTACGAAAACCCCGGGTTCGGCAACTCGTGGGTCTGGGTCGAGCTGGTCGGTGTGAAGTCAAATCGTTTCGGTGTCGGCTCAAAAATTCGAGTCGACGTCGAGGAACAGGGGCGGACGCGATCGATCTACCGATGGGTCAACAGTGGTGGCAGTTTTGGCTGCAATCCGCTACGACAAGAGATCGGATTGGGTAAAGCCGAGCGGATCGTGAGCCTGGAAGTCTATTGGCCGCTGAGCGATCAGTCTCAGGCTTTTTCCAAGGTGCCGATGCGCCAAGTCGTCCGAGTAACGGAGGGGAACGACGAATTGGTGGTAACCGGCTTGGCGCCAACAGAGTTCGCGCGATAACGCGCGTCGCGTCGGCTGGCCGCTTGGTGATTCCGGGCT
>JAGQPD010001148.1 GCA_020426865.1 Planctomycetales bacterium | reverse complement strand
CTCGGCCCACAAGTTCCGCTTCTGCTTCGTCCTGTTTCCCGTTAAGCAGTTGGAACGGGATGCATAGTTGATCCAGTTGCTGAGCGACGCGCTGGCTCTCTTCAATGGTTCGCGTTCCAATCAGGACGGGTTGTCCGCGTCCGGCCCGCTGTTTGACGTCAGTTGCGACGAACTTGTATTTGTCATCGGATGACGGAAAGACGCGAGTGGGCAAGGCGACACGGCGGTTGGGTCTACGTTCGGGAACCACGACGACAGGCAGGCGATAGAACTTGTGAAATTCCGCTTCGTGTCCGGTGGCGGTTCCGGTCATGCCGCATAGGTTTTCGTACATTTGAAAGTAGCGTTGGCGCGAGATCCTGGCTGCCGAGCGTCGTTCGGCGGTGACCTCCAGCCCCTCTTTGACTTCCACGGACTGGTGGAGTCCGTCGTTCCAACTTCGTTCGCTGAAGATCCGGCCGGTGTACTGATCGACGATCATCACCTTGCCATCGCGGACGACGTAGTCGACATCGCGAGTCAGGAGCAAACAAGCTTTGAGGGACTGTTCGACATAGGTCGACCAGGGCCGCAGCAGCCCCGTGGCCGGGGGATGAAGCGGGGGCGCGTGGACCTTGGAGCTCCCGTCGTCGGTCAGGCGAATCGACTTGGTTCGCGCATCGACGGTAAAATCAACATCCTCGTTCAGGGTGTCGGCAACGTGTCGAGCGCGGTGATACGCCTTGATAACATCTGTGGATGCGGATGCGGCCAAGCTGATGATCAGGGGCGTGGTTGCTTCGTCGAGCAACACGCTATCGACTTCGTCGACAATTGCCATGGCGTGACCACGTTGCATACCAGGCACGGCGGCTGGAGTTTGTCCTTGCAGTGATTGTCGAAAACGCTCCCCCAGGCGTGGGCGCGGGGAGCATTGGCGCGACAGTTGATCGCGGAGGAAGTCGAAGCCAAATTCATAACCTGTTCCGTAGGTAATATCACAATCGTAGGCGATTTTTTTATCCTGCGGTTGGTCGGCACGGGTAATCCCGACCTCAAATCCAAGCCGTCGATAGACCGGGGAAAGTTCTTGGCAATCTCTTTCGGCCAAGTATTGATTCACGGTGGCAACATGCACGCCCCGCCCATTCAAAGCGTGGAGGCAGGCGGGCAAGGCGGCAACGATGGTCTTCCCTTCGCCGGTCTTCATTTCCGCGATAGCACCGGTAGCGAGCACGATCCCTGCATACAGCTGAACATCGTAGTAGACGAACCCAAGACTCCGGCGCAACGATTCATTGACGAGCGCAAACATGGGAACAAGTACATCGTACGAACATAACGGAGCACCTGCGGCAACTCGCAGTCGGATCTCCTGCGTCCGTTCTAACAGTTCTGCGTCACGAATGTCGACGAGCGACGCAGCGAAATCACCGATGTGGCGAACGACTTGTTTGTCGCAGTCCCGAAGAAAGTGTGTCGTGGGACGCACCCAATCGCGAGGATCGCGAAACGGGCGGACTATTTTCAGTTTTCGCGCGGTATTGACTCCCATGGGCCACCCCCGTTGTTGGGTCCAACGTGTGAAATCGGACTGCCGTCAACAACGACTTGTTGATCTTCACCGACGGAAAGTGGTGGAGTCACGCCCCCCTCCAGAGTTGACGTGTCGCACATGTCAAGCTGCAACAGCGTACCTGTCGCGCGTTTGAGTTCCGACTGTGCCAGACTATAATTGACTTGCGCTTCCAGAAATGCGGCTTCTTCCGCCGCCAGTCGCTCTTGGGCCGCCAGCAAGTCTTCGAGGATCAGCGCTGCTGATCTGTCCTCGCCGGGCATGAGACGCCAGCGTCGCTGGATGTATTCTACTTCGCTGTCGGCGGCCTTCATCGCCCGATGTCGTGCGAGCATTTCCAAATACGCCGTCTCGACTTCCCGAACGGCCACGGATACCTCGAACTTCAACGTCTCCATCGTACCGCGGAATTGCGACTGCAACTGCCGCAGTTCGAGGCAGCGGCGGCGCTGCCGTGCCTTCGCGGCTCGGTTGCCCAACGGCACCTCCATCTGTAGACCCGCTGTGTAGCTAGGTTCGCCGACACCGAATTGATCGACGAACGCGCCGCCAATGTTCGAACTTCCCCGTAAACCACTAACGTACGTCTCCAACACAACATCCAAAATCGGCAGCATTTCGTTGTTGGCCATATCCAAGCGAACCGACGACGACTTGATGCGACGAAGCGATTCGGACATCTCCGGCCGGCAACGCAATGCCGTCTCCATGGCGGCTTGCAGGTCGACGGGCGTGGGATTCGTACTGGGAATCTCTTGTGGAATCAACTCCAACGTTTCGCCGCTTCCAAGGTCCGGTGCATTGACCAACGCCACAACGCGCGACTGGACGTTACGTACTCGAGTCTCCGCGCGGTACAAGTCCGAATGACGGGAAGCCACCGCCGCACGCGCTCGAATGATTTGGTTCGTCAGCACATCAATCTCGCTGCGATGCTCGAGATCCTCAAGGATCGCCTGACCCCGCTCATACAACCTGCGGCGTTGCAGGAGCACCGAGCGTTCACGATAAAGGTCCCAATACGCGGTGACAACATCCAAGAGATGTTTCTGCAATTCGCGCGAAAGTTCGTCACGTGATACGTCGGAATCAATCTGCGCCAATAGAATCAGGCTGCCGTTGTAAACTTTGCCGGCACCGCGTAGCAATGGCTGGGTATAGCTGAGGGTCAGCCGAGCGGTCCCCTGGTCGTTCGGAACAAAGAAGATCGAGTTACTTCGTTCATAGCCGTATTGCTGCGACGCTTCCAACGTTCCGCCAGACATGGTTCGACGCCGAGCACCGGCGCTGAAGTCGTATCGTTTGTCGCGAAACCGACTCGGCCCCAATGCACCACCGGTTGTCAGCTGACTGCCAACCGGTTCACTCAGTTGCTTCCATTTGGTTTCCAAAAACCCCACCCAGTCGAATTCAGCCATCGCCTCGATGATCGCCGTCTCGCGAATTTCCGGCTCATCACGCAACACGTGAACCTGAGCGGAATGTGCCAGGGCGAGCCCCACCAATCCGTTGACGGTGATCGGTTGCGGTCCCTGTCGCGAGCTCCACGAACGTTGGACCTGGTCCTGCCACCATGCACTGAGCTGGGGCGGCCCCCCCCTCTCCCCACGTTCAGGATTTGTAGCCTGGTCTTCATCTCGACCAGCGTCCACAACGATCCCCCCATCAATGTTGGTAGGCACGTAGGTGGAACCGATGGCTGGCGAATAGTCAATCGGAGGAGCTGGAAACGCTTCTCGACTTGGCGGCTCTTCCGCTGGCAAATCAACACTACTCGATTTTCCGGGAACCGCTGCGACTCGGCTGGTCGGTAGGCGACGGAGTGCCAGTGTGGGTGCGGCAGGAGAGGTCTTAACAGCGCTTGATTCATTGGCGCTCGGTTCGATCGGCGGCAATGGCTGAATGGTGATCGGCCGTTCGACTTGCACTGGAGGAATGTCGTTAAAGCTAAAGTCCGGGACCACGGCAACATAGTTGCTCGGCGACGACTGGCCGCAAACAGGTGCTGGCACGATGAGTGTCGACCCAGCAACGAAAATCCACGCGCAGTGGTACGCGTGATGCCAAAATCGCTTGGCAACGCAGCCGCAGACTTCCGTGCTTTGGTTGAACTGGATCAAGAATGTGGTCTCTTGTTGTACGTTGAAGTCATCCGTGCGTCAACGAAAACGTAATCGAAGCCGATCGCGCAATGCCGACCGCTTCCTGTGGAACTACTTCGGTCGCGGCGATGAGGTACCATGACCAACATGGCAGCACTCGGCACATTCGGCAGGACACGTTGAATCTATAATCTAGCTATCTCTATCACGACCCGTCCCGTTGGGGGTCGGCGGCGAAGCGAGCAGGAAATAGAATGAAAAGAATTCTGTTTTTGGCACGGCCCACCAAGAAAATATTTCCACAGCGATCGACATGGAACCATCTCGACCAATCACACAACATACGCCGGTCATGCCGGTCGAAGTTTTGCAGTGCCTGTCACCGCAGTCCGGGCAAACAATCGTCGATGGCACACTCGGCGGCGGTGGTCATACGCGTTTGCTGGCAGAAGCCGTCGGTCCAACCGGGCGCGTGATTGCCTGCGACCAAGATGCAGTCGCGATCGAGCGCGCCGAACTCGCCCTTGCTGGACTGCCGATCACATTGCTGCACGGAAACTTCTGCGACCTACCAGAACTGTTGACGCCGCTGGATCTTCCCCCCATCAACGGAGTATTACTTGATCTGGGACTTTCCAGCGATCAGTTGGCCGACGCCGAACGAGGATTCAGTTTTCAGTTGGG
>JAGQPD010001147.1 GCA_020426865.1 Planctomycetales bacterium | reverse complement strand
TCGTGATTTCCACTTCTTTGTCGCTCGTGGATCCGGCGATGTAACGCTGGTCAACCCACGATACCGGAGGCGGACCGTTGAATTGCGGCGGCGTCTTCCAGCAAGTGATCGCGATGCGGTAAGTTCCCGGAACGATCCCGTCTCCCTCCTCCCACGTTGTCACTCGGTCAAAAGCGCCGTCGGTCGCGAACTTCGCCACCGCATTGTGCCGAGGATAACCTGCCGCTGGCTCGACCGGCAGAAACAGGATCTCGCCCGACGCCGGCCAGTCCCCCTGGTCAAGCGTGACCCGACCATCGATCTTTACGGTTCGAGGACGATCGCGACCACATCCTTCACTGACCAGCATAAGAAAAATCGAAACGGCAAGATACGCTGCAAAGTGACCTGAAAATGCCACTCTATTCCAGTGGGGTTTCGAATGACTGCGTGGTTTCGTTCTTCGCCAAGTGGTGCCCATCGTCCCAGCTTTCCAGGGAATAGGGAATGACGTCGAATGCGGGGCCGACGTCGTGCTCGATTCGGAGTTGCGGTGATCCTACTCCGACCGGTCGACCAACGCAACCAAGTGCGTTGCCATCCTTTCATCCTTACCCACAAGTGAGACGTTAAGTGGGCTGATGAATAACAGGCGTTGCTCTGGCCGCTCGCCCCCAAAAGGAATGCCGCAGAATAGACGCCGTTTCAATATCACGCATCGCCGCAACTCCTTTTGGGGGCGAGGGTTAGCAATAGAGGTAGTCGCGTGATCGTCACCATCTGCACGGCACGGGTTGCTCGCTAGCATTGGTTGGTTCGAGGAAGCTTGCGGCCTGCAGGCGTGAGATTCTTACGGCTGGGACAGCCGTGGATTCATTGACGGCCGGGACAGCCGTGGAACTTTGGCGGCTATCGCTTTTCGTCCGGGGCGATCGGAAATCGGCAAAGCGGCTTACGACGTTGCGGGACGCTCAGTAAGTCGGCGATCGTCGTGTCGCCAAACGCCTGCTCAACTTTCTGGCCTGCATCGTCGAGACTGCGATGGAGCGGGCAGAGATTGATGCCATGCAAGCCCAATGGGCACTCGTGGAAACGGCGGATCGGATCGACTGCATTGACGACCGTCAACACGGTCAACACCTGCGGATCGTGTGCCAAAGTGAATCCGCCGCGCAGGCCCCGCTGTGCGTTGACCAAACCTGCTCGGCTGAGCATCTGCATCACTTTCGCCAAGTATCCGACCGGGATTTGTGCCACCTCAGCGATTTGAGCGTTCGTCTGCGGCATCTCTTGGTCCGCCAGATACACGATCGCTCGCAAAGCATATTCTGCCGTCTGAGAGATCATGCAAGACTCCCACGATCCAATGTGCCCGACCGAGTGCCCGACCGAGTGCCTGACCGAGGACCGCCCAGCCCTGACGCAAATCTTGCGGAAAATCTTGCGGATAAAAGAACCTTCATCTCCACATTATGGGGCGCGCGTCAAACGGTGTCAACGACACGCCCCCGCGATTCGGTACTCTCGAAGGTTTCGCATGCCGCCGCCGTCAGGTTGTGGGGGCCGCTCGCGGAGCATCCCCTGCGATGTCCCACGCCAATCCGAGTCTTCCCATCAGCCAGATCGTCAGGTAGGTAACGTCGATTTCCCACCAGTTGCGACCATAGTTGGCTCGGCGCGGAAAGGCATGGTGATTATTGTGCCACCCTTCGCCAAAGGTAAACAGTGCCACCCACCACAGGTTCTTGCTGTCGTCGGTCGTCTCAAAGTTTTTGTAGCCCCACACGTGCGTTACCGAATTGATGAACCATGTGCAGTGCAGCACGACAATCAAACGCACGAACATGCCCCACACGACGTAGGACCAGCCGAGTGAAGAGCCGCCCACAGCATAACCGATCGCAAACAGCCCAGCAGCCAGAAGCAGATGCCAAACGATGTACGTGCGGTCGAGCAACTGCAGCACCGGGTCCGATGTGAGGTCACGGGCCCAGCGAGCATGATAGGCCTCGCGATGCTCGCGATTCATCGCTCCTAAACACCACAACATGTGACTCCACCAGAACCCCTCGCGAGGCGAATGAGGATCGCCGTCGTGGTCGCTCAACGCGTGATGCTTGCGATGGTTCGCCGTCCAGTGGATCGCCGATCCTTCGCCCGCCAAGTTCCCGACCAAGGCGATCAACGCGCGCACCGGCGCGTGGGTGCTGAAACTGCGATGACTAAACAACCGGTGATATCCCAGACAAATGCCAATGCCTCCGGTCAGCCAATATAACACGAACATCACGGCCAGCCCTGACCAACTGAATGTCCACGGTGCGGCAAGTGCCCCAACGTGCAAGAGGCCAATCCAAAACACGGTGACCCAACTGATGCCGTCCGGGTACCGTGCCCGGACTTCTTGGGTCTCGTGCTCCGCAACGCTCGGTTTGCTATCGCTCATCGACCGCATTCCTCCGGCCATCTGCTTGACCGTCATCACTCGCTCCTTTGTGTAGTTGTGGATGCGAATATCCAATACTGCCTGCTGACATTTTATGGAATACGTCGGGACGCGCCAGCGCGAGGTGGCGGCGACGCGTGTAAAAGAATGGTAAAAGGTCGCCGTGCCGCGATGGGGCTTGGGGTTCTCCGCGCTGTTGCGCTAAGAAAACACCGCCGCGGCAACCGGTGCG
>JAGQPD010001146.1 GCA_020426865.1 Planctomycetales bacterium | reverse complement strand
TCGGTTGCCCCCGAATTGGTGATTTGCATAACGATCTTTGCATTGTTGTTGATCCGAACGGTCACCTGGAACGTCCGTTTCGACCTGTCGTGGATCGCGATCGCCGGATCATTGACCGGGTTGGTGTACGCGGCACCGTGGAAGCAGCTGACCGGTGAGGTGGTCACGCGACACGAGTTGTTCTCGGGTATGCTGGTCTACGATGGCTTGGGAATTTACGTGCGGGCCTTGCTGTTGTTTTTCCTCTTCCTGTTTGTGGTGTTCACCCGTATTTCCGGCATCCCCGATCGGCAGGATGGTGCCGATTTTTACTGCATGGTCTTTGGTGCCACGCTTGGCATGTGCCTGATGGCGACCGCCAATCATTTACTGATGGTATTCATGGCAGTCGAAATGGCCAGCGTTCCTTCCTATGCGCTGGCCGCAATGCTCAAAGGACGACGTGAAGCCAGTGAAGCAGCGTTAAAATACTCGGTGTACGGTGCCGGGGCAGCGGGAGTCATGTTGTATGGCATAAGCTTGGTGGCTGGTTTGCTCAACACGTGCCATTTGCCGACAGCTGCGGTTCGCCTGGCGGAAGTCCTCCCGACGCTCAACGACCAACAGACCATGATCTTGGCCTTGGGTTCGCTCATGATCGCCGCCGGCTTGGCGTTCAAATTATCGGCCGTCCCGTTCCATTTTTGGTGCCCGGATGTATTTCAAGGCGCCAGTGCCGAGGTCAATGCATTCTTGTCCGTCGCATCCAAGGCGGGCGCCTTGGCATTGCTACTGCGCGTCGCACTCGGATTCGGCTATCGGCCGGAAACGATCCAAGGGCCGCCTTTGCTAGACGCTCCCGGAAGCAAAGTCGCAACTATCGATGCGCAGGTTGGCCACGATTCCGGATTGATGTCGGTGGCCGATGAAACCGTTTCTACGCTGGCAGCCGTGGCGGTTGAATCAGACGAAAGTGCGTTGGCCAATACCGAACAGATCAACACCGCTCTTGCACCGGCGCGCGAGTACATGGCGTTGCTAATCGCGTTCTTATCCATCATCACGTGCACTTTTGGCAACTTGGCAGCTTACGGGCAAACCAACATCAAACGGTTGCTTGCTTATTCGACGATCGCCCACGCTGGATACATGATGATGCCCGTACCGGTGGCGTTGTCGATGGCCGGTGAGCATCCCGACATCGCAAAGCAGGCGGTGGCCTCTCTAGCATTGTACATGGGCATCTACTTGTTCATGAATTTGGGCGCTTTTGCCGTCGTGGCGTTCTTGCGGAATACCTTGCGTAGCGAAGAGATCGACAGCTATGCCGGGCTGATCCGCAAGAGTCCAGGCGTCGTGATTCTGTTTGCCACGATTCTATTCAGCTTGGTAGGACTGCCACCGTTGGCGGGTTTTCTGGGAAAATTCGCTGTTTTTGCGGCGATTGCGGACGCCTATACTGCAACCAGCAAGCTGTATCTGGTGGTGTTGTTGGTGGCCGGTGGTATCAACACGGCGATCAGTCTGTTTTATTATCTCCGAGTCGTGAAGGTAATGACGATTGATCCTGAACCAGCCGACCGTCCGACAGCCGCTCTGCCGATGCTGTCGTTGTCGGGGCTTTATCTCTTTTTGATTGCCGCCCCAATTGTGATGTTGTTTGTTAGCCCAAATGTGCTGAGCAATTGGGCGGCGGCAACTGCGGCACACTTGTTCTAGGTGATTGTTTTTTCGGAAGAGCCGATGGAAGACGTTTGCGAGCTGTTGAATGACCTGTTGGTAATCGAAAACCGTTCGTTGCCAATGTATCTGGCAAGTGCGCGGCCGTGGTCGGGTCCGGAAGGTGCGGCAGCACAGGCGGAATTGTCGAAGATCGCGGTCGACCAACGGCGTATTGTCGACATACTTGGTGGCCTGATTGTTAGCCGCGGGGGGATGGTCGACATGGGCGAATTTCCGATGGAGTTTACCGACCTGCATGACCTGTCGGTCTCCTTCGTGCTTCCACAAATCATCAGGCGTCAGCGGAGCGACATCGTCAACATCCAACGAATTGCCGAGCAACTTTCAAGCGACGTTGCTTGTCGATCGATTGCCGAGGAGGCGTTAGGCTCAGCCAAGGGACACTTGGAACTGCTCGAAGAACTGGCCTCGGCTCGTACCGTAGCCTAAGTGCGGCCTGACGAGAATTCATGCCGACCGAGTTCCATCATGGAATTGATCGATACGCACGCGCACCTCGATGACCACGCGTTGGCTTCGCAGCTTTCCGCTGTTCTGGATCGCGCTCGAGATGCCAAAGTGCCGCAAATCATCGCGATTGGCACCAGTGCGGCCTCCAGTCGCCGCTGTGTCGAATTGGCTTCGCAACACGCGGGAGTCTTTGCTGCCGTCGGCATCCAGCCGAATCATTGTAGCGAAGTCGAGCCCGGTGATTGGGACGCGATCGTCACAATGGCAAGGTCGCCCAAAGTAGTGGCAGTTGGCGAAACGGGCTTGGATTGCTACTGGAACGACGTCCCATTTGATGTCCAGCGCGATTACTTTGATCGCCACCTGAGACTGTCGCAGGATACGGGTTTGCCGTTCATTGTACATATGCGGGAAACCGATAAACCCGGCAAGTTCTTCGCGGACGATGCGTGCGTGACGGCGATCCTTGATATGCTGACCGCGGCCCGAAACCGGGGCGAGTTAGCCGGTGTCATGCATTCCTACACAGGAACGGCATCGCGAGTCGAGGCGTTTGTATCGTTGGGAATGTATGTCAGCTTTGCCGGCATGCTCACGTTCAAAAAATCCGAAGCGTTGCGCAGTGCCGCTCAACTGGTTCCGCTTGATCGATTACTCGTCGAAACCGATTCTCCTTATCTTTCGCCCGAACCCTTTCGCGGTCGCCGACCGAACGAACCGGCGCGGGTCGTCCATACCGCAACGACGTTGGCGGAAATCCGTGGAATCACTCTAGATGACCTCTCACGACAGACAACCGCTAACGCCCGCCGGTTGTTTCGGCTACCAAAAGTCCTTCACTCTTCCCGTGTGCCGTCGAATGATTCGGATAGAATAGACGGATAACAACGTACTCGTGCGTGGGCAGAATATCTCACGGAGACACAGTGTCTCGGAGATACATGAAAACGAGACGGGAACAACGATTGACGATTGTGCGGTTCAATGGCGCAAGGCCATTCTTCTTGATTTCGGTGAGGTATCAATGAAGCGATTCTCGTTGTCGTTTTTCGTTACGTTCGCCTCGACCTTAGCGGGCGTTTTCCCTGTGTTCGCCATCGGCCAAGACACATCTGCAGATTCCCAGCTGCAAGACGCGACGCTCGTGACAGTCGCCGTGGCGGGCGTCGTCACGCATGACAACGGTATGCCTGCCGGTGGCATGCGTGTTTTGACCATGAGCAAGGATGTCAACGAGGTGGTAACCGATGAAAAGGGACGGTTCATCCTTCACGTTCCCCCCGGCGCGTTTTTGCCAGCGATTTATGTCCGTTCAGCAGACAACGGGCTATTAGGTGTTGCCGAACCTTCGGCGACTCAGCGGTTTGTCCGCGTCGTTGTCAAACCCAAGGCAAGCGCACGATGCCGGGTCATTGACTCGGATCGACGGCCGGTGGCGCAAGCGGACGTAGTCTTGCTGTCGTCGTACCTGCCGATTGCGCACGAGCAAACGGACGCCGAAGGGAATTGTGTTGTTGACTATCCCGCTGACGCTCACATCGAATCGATCTTCGCTCGGAAGCCAGCGGTGGGGTGCGATTACTATGAAAACTTCCTGAGTTGGCCGCCGGACTTTCAGACTCAGATGCAGCTTCCTGACGAAGTCACACTCACACTGGACGGTCACAGGACATTGACAGTGTCGGTTGTTGACACGTCGGGAGAGCCATTGGCCAATCAGCGTCTAGTGCCATGGACGATACAGCGGGCCGGAAAGCTCAGCTACTGCAATCTTAGCGGGTTCTTCTTCGATCCGGCTTTGACGGCGGTGACTGATAAAGACGGACAGGCAAGTCTTGACTGGATTCCACGTGACGTCGCTGGTGGCGTCACCGTCTTGATGAACGACTCGGAATACTTCAGCGAACACGAATCGTTTACGTTTACGCCCGAGCAGGATCGCGGATCGATCACGGTCAGGGCTCAAAAAAGAGCCGTCGTCGCTGGGCGAGTTTTCTTACCCGATGGCACGCCGGCCGCCGGGATAGCGTTGCAAGCCGAAAGCGATGCCAATAACTATTTTCGCGGCCACGTGAAGACGGATCCCAGCGGTCATTTTCAGTTCTTGATCTATCCCGATCAGCCAACCAAGATTGCCGTCACCGACGAACTTTGGGCGGCACCAAGTCTCCCCAACTTGCAGCTCGCCGAAGGTACGACGCGAGACGATCTGGAATTCCATCTTACCGAAGGAACCTTGATTACCGGACAAGTGACGTTGGAGGGGACAGGCGAGCCGGTAAGTGAAGGGTACGCAACGCTTATCGATGTCACCGATGGCGGGCGAGTGGTACGGTGGGCCGAACCGGACGACGAGGGTCGCTACCGTTTCCGAGTCGGTCCCGGGACGTACGAACTCAAGCTGCCTCCCAGCATGTCCGGCGAGATGGAAACGGTGAAGGTTACCCGCCAGAAAGAAATTGTGCGTGACCGGAAAGTTGAAAAGCGGCTGCAAGACGAATTAATCGGGCAGGTTTCGACTGCCGAAGGTCAGCCGGTGGATCGATGTGAAATTCTTGGCCGGTCGCAGGATGCCGAACGCCACGGCTTTGGCGCAAAGACCAACGCACACGGGCGTTTTCAGGTGCAACGTTGGACGGACCACACGTTACTGGTCGCTCGTGATTCGAGGCTTGGCCTTGCCGCATGGGACGAATTGCTGCCCACGCAAATGACGGTTCACGTCACGCTTCAGCCCGCGGCCACCATCACCGGCACCGTGCGACAAAAGGACGGATCGCCCGACGGCAACATCATAATCAATGCGACGATCCTAACTGACGGTATGAAAGAAGGCATAAGGTTATCACAAAAGACCAACACGAACGGGACATTTCATTTTTCTGCCATTCCCGTCGGCGTCACACTCCGAATCCAGCCGCACCTGCCAAAGGCACCAGCGGCAATTGTCGTTCCCGTACGCGAAGCAACTGTCACTCGGATCGACGACATTTTAGTGGAGCATTAACGGGAGTCGGGCATGGGGCGTTGAGAAGTACCTCGTAGCGTCCGGTGGACTCACGGGCGTGCGAATTTGTCACGAATCCTAGGCCGTTAGCCACAACCTTGCAATTTGTTTCCGAATCTGTGACACTACATTACGCCACTGCATCGAGGGGATCGTTGCGAGATTCCCACGTTTCGTTCTCAACGAGGAATAGCCGTATGTTACCTGGTTTTCGCTGGTGTGATGTCCGAGCCTTGATTCTATTTGTTTCGATCGTGTCGGCGTTTTGGGGGGGATACGATTCGTGTTATGGTCAGCCGCAGGTGGTATGCCTTACGACGACCCGCATGCCATGCACGGTGGATCGAACGGTTGAAGATCGCTACGTTCCCAATACATTCGATCGTGAGATTGTCCGCCAGGCCTTTCTCTTGGCAGCTCGTGATGTTTTTGGGGTGTCCACGCGTGACGAAAGCCTCCGCGAGCCCATGCCCGAGCAGACTACAAATACGGCGATGCTGTTCGCGATGGATGTTGCCAACCTGCAGACCAAGCAGATCGAGTACGAGTTGCGGTTTGGAGACAAGCTGCTGACAAAAGGAATTATTCCTTACCAATTCAGCAGCACGCATTCCACGCTAATCACGTCCGCCGATCGCGCCGAGCAACTCGCAAGAACCGATTTTGTCGACGCGCTAAAGACGGTTGGTCTAAGGGCTGCAGGTCGCGATGAATCGACACCGCCAAAGTTGCCTGCGGAGATCGAGCCGCGATTGCGCCAAATGGACGTCGTTTCTCAATTCCTCGCCATTCGGCAAGCGCACCAGGCCATTGCCGAACACGGGGAACACGGCCCGGCCGTTGCCGCGCTGACGATGGGCTATGCCAACTTGTCGCAACTAACATGTTTTTACCATATGAGTCTCGACGTGGCGTTTCAAGCGAGAGCCATTCTCTACGGTACGCGCCTGATTCAAATGTATCCAGAATCGCCTTTGGGTTACTGGCACCGTGCCTACGCATTTACGATGCTAGGACTGACCAAAGAGTCGATATACGACCTGGAGACAGCGGACACAATTGCGGCAAGTCATCCACCACGGACAACTCCCCCGTGGCTGCCATTGATTCGCTCGGCAAACAAGTTTGATTTTAAGGAATTGCAAGAGCCTGCCCTTGAGGCCGATCAATGGCAACAGCTTGCAATCTTTCTCTGGTTCCGCTCCGTCGAATTCTCCGGCTCCGAATACTTGGCCATCGAGATCGGAGAAAAGGGATTACGAGTCGCACCTGGGTGTCTGCGTATTAACTCGGGAATGACACGCGTCGCTGGTGTGCGCCATGGACATAAGACGACGACGTTGCCGCTAATTGTGCTACCGAACTACTTGAACGACGCGTTGACCAACATTGCCGAGGCCGCCGATGCATTGCCGCTGCCGACATTGGACGAGGAGGACCCGAGCCAGTCGCCGATACAGATCACGCGCTTAGCCATGTCGCTGGTCGAGCAAAGCGGAGTGGACCGCCATCTTGCGGAACCATCCAACGCGGTGCTGGGACGGCTGATCGAGGAACAAAACGTGCTTAATCTCAGTTCCCGCGCAATGTTCGTCCGAGATTGGCTTGGATCGGACGCAACGGACTTTCTGGACGCGGTCAAAGATGCTTACCAACAACATCCGCTCGCCCCGCTTATTTCCGCTTGCGCTCTCCGCAATGGCGGCGGTGGCTATGATGCCTTCCTAAGTGAATACGATCCTCCCGATACCAACTTTGTCTCTACCAACCCGCTTTTCGCTCGGGTTCCTCGCGAAGTTAACTTCAAACACACGACCAACGGCCAGTTCCAACTAGTTCGATGGATGACGTATACCTCCAGCGAACCAGACTATCTATCCCGCATGGTATTGGAAGGGCCCGAGTCGCAGCTGAAAAAGGCAAGGTGGCTTTACGACATGCAGCCCGCACATCCGTATCGCTTCGCACTTCTGATTCGCCGTGACTGGGAGGACTCAAAAAAACACTTGGATGATTGGAAAGAATTCTTGGAGCATCCGGTTGTTGCCATCGAGTTAGCGCAACAATACGAAACGGACGGAAAAACCGAGGAAGCTGAAGGCAACTATCGGCGTTGCATCGAGACGGCACCCGACTTTCTTGCCTTCCAGCGTCTTACGCGGCTCTATTGGCGTTACGGCGATGACGAGGGAGCCTTCGCGACGGCAAAACTATTCTTGGAACAGGCCGATTACGGGCTCAATCACGCCACCCTCTGCAAAGATCTCGCGTATTCGTTGATGTCCGAGCAGCGTTATAAAGAGGCGCTACCATGGGCGGAAAGAAGTGCTGCGTCGGGGGCCGAATGGGCGGAGCAGACGTTGGCCATCTGCTACGAAGGCCTTCAACAATTTGATGATGCGTACCGCGTTTGGGTCGCAATCGATGAACGATACGGGACAAATCGCGAGTATTCCTTTGCCGCCCGTACTCGACACATTGATCTGGCCACTGCCTGGAGTCGGCGTTGGGAACAGCTACAGGCAAAATATCCTGACGAAACGAATCCTGAGCGTCGGTTGCCTCAGGCATTCCAATGGTTGCTGGAGGATAAATTTCAAGAAGCGGCTGGAACCTACGCAGCCATCCATGCCGACTACCACGATCCCTATTGGGGCTTTCTCACAGCATTATCTGCAGCGGCAGCGAAAGACACCGCGACACGCGATGCGGCGCTTGCCAACATTGTGAATCGAGATTTTTCCTGGTATCCAGGCGAATCAGAAGAAGGAACATCGCTTTCTAAAGAACTGGCAAAGCTTCTTCAGCAGGGTTTTTCGAAGGGCGAGTTTGATAAACAAGCGTTTGTGCGGCTTGTGGGCGAAAATTCGACGGTCAACCAACATTGGGTAATGATGTACTCTTTCGCTGGCCGTTTTTTGGAATTGCAGGGGGACGAACAGGGGGCAATTCCCTACTTGGAAAACGCGGCAGCGTCGGGCGCGGTCGACTACGAGCCCGTGATTCTGGCAACGGACCGACTGCGAAAAATGGGCCGCCAGCCACTGACGCTTCACCGTCGATTCTTCAATTTCGGACGCGTCGTCCAACCACAGTAGCGTCATTGCCTGGCGCGCGAAAGAGCGACCCGATACCGAGCCGATCACTATGGTTCGTCTGTGGCCGTCGATGGCGACACCATGCAATACCTCGAACCAACAAGTATTCGTGCCTCGACCGACATTTCCTCCTCCGCGACGGCAAGCAGCAGATAAACAGTTGAACCGTGGGCCCGCGACGCTGGCGCCGTACCCGGTAGTCTTTTTTCCCGCTAGCCGCTATCATTGTGCCAGCCTCCTATCGCGATGTGATCGCCATACCGCAATCCAGCTACAAATTAACAGACCTTAATCTAACCCTAAACAAACCGTAAACCGATGAAGGGCCAATACCGTGGTGAAGACTGCCAGCACCATGTTGCCGTTGGGCACGCAAGCTCCCGATTTTTCGCTCATCAACGTCGATGGTCGCGTCATTTCTCGTGACGATTTTAAGGACGCCAAAGCGCTCCTCGTGGTGTTCATGTGCAATCATTGTCCGTATGTCATCCATATTGCGCCAGAATTGTCCCGATTTGCTATGGAATATCAAAGCCGTGACGTCGCGATTGTCGGTATCAATGCCAACGACGTCGGCAAATACCCGCAAGATTCGCCCGAGAGAATGGTTCACGAGGCCGAAGAACGAGGCTACACGTTTCCGTACCTCTTCGATGAAACTCAGGAGGTTGCGCAGGCCTATCACGCAGCCTGCACCCCAGACTTTTTTCTTTTCGACAGCCGGCAGAGCTTGGTCTACCGCGGCCAATTCGACAGCAGTCGCCCCGGCTCTCAGACGCCAGTGACCGGCACCGACCTACGCGCGGCGCTGGATGGC
>JAGQPD010001145.1 GCA_020426865.1 Planctomycetales bacterium | reverse complement strand
GCGGAGCAGCCACTGGCTCTCGAACGCCCGACCACAATCGCCATGCCGACACACATATGGCAAGACGGCGTTGACAGGTGCCGGGCATCAAAAGGCCAGACGCGCTGTTCGACTTGGCAAGTACGGCAAACTCGGCAATGTTGCCGTGGGTCGTCAATTTAGGCCTGCGTAGTCTGCTCAAATTGCCCATTTCGGCAGCACGTCTGATCGTAATTCGCTGACCGTAATTCGGCAGCGCGTCTGATCGTAATGATCGTAACTATACGCGTGTTTCCGGGATTGGGATGGGTGGCCGGTAAGTGCGGCCCTCGGGATCCCATGTTAACCGCGCAACATGTGATTGCGGATGGCAAAGGGCGTGTCATGGCACGACGAGGTGAGCTCGTTGCTTAGACACGGCAAACCGCGCAATCGTACCACTGCCGAATTCCAAGAAATCCGACTCCACGCCGTCAGAGAAGATGACGCCGGATATCGGCATCTGTGAGCCAACAATCAATTCGTCTGAATCGTGCAATACACCTGCTACCAAGTCGATCCCAGAATGTTTGCTGCGAAAGGGCTCTCTCACGGCCCAAACCAGGCGACGATCTTCCCATTTCAGCGACACCGGCGATATTTCCGATCCGCCGAACGACTGACTGAAGCCATTGGTCATATTAAATAGCGAGGACAGCCACCCGGTTGAACCGGCACCGGTCGAGATGAGTATGCCACTGGATGATTGTGCTTCGCTTCGCGATCCGACCTCAATCGTGTATCGCGCGGACACGTGGCTGCTGGCTCCCACAAAGAAATCGTTGAATGCCAACATTCGCTGCCCGTCGTTCGTGTTGACTTCAGCCAGGGTCACCTCGCGGACCCTGGGTTTTTCATATACCGTATGGCGAACGACGCCACGAGCGTGTCGTACCAAAAACGGCAATAATACTCCGTCATTGCGCAACGGATCAGGATTAACACCAATGATCGGTAGGTTTCCAGCATACTTGGCGGTGTTGGCAACGAGTCCATCTTGACCAATCACGACGACGACCACGCAGCGAAGGAAGTCGAAGTTGGGGAGAAACGACCGATCCACGGTGCGAATTGGAATACCGAAGTCGATCTCTTGCAACAACGTTTGGACAGCACTCTGATAGATGTGATCTTCCTCGGCATATTCATCCTGCTCGGCCAACGCGTCCGCGGCGTCAGCTAAGTCTGCGGACTCGATCGTATCCAATTGAGTGCCAGCTGCGATTAAACGCTGTCGCCGTAGTTCCAATTCATGTTGTGCGGCTTGCTCCAGGCGAAACATTGCCTGTTTGGCGGTGGCCCAGCGTGCCTTTAGCGCCTTTAAGCGGGTGTCCCGTGTGACAACCGCGATGATAGGTTGCAATCCCATCAGACCTGCTCTACAAGCATAGTACTGTGTGTCGCGACCGTCTCGGTACAAGCTCGCGACGGGGCCTTGCTGTTGAACGACTCTGCTGAATGGCAATGCAGAATGATCATCTTTTTCCTCGCTTTGATTCGACATCACCTTCGGTCCGTTCATCGGAGCGATGATCGTGGTTTTCTCCCAATAGTGTGCTCAACAGATCCGGAGAAATATTCAATTGTCCGACTTTGCTCGCATTGTCCGCCAGGTCGCGAAAGGCCATAGCGATCAATTGTCGCGAATCAATTCCTCCCGATTGAGCAGCCATGAGCGTACGCCAATCGACATCCTTGATCGGTTCTAACATGGCACGTAAGGCGTTCGAGCGAGACTCTGCCTCCTTCGCTTCATTCTCTACTCGCCTGTCCACCAATTCCGCCCGCTCTTGCTCCATGGCAATATTGGCTCGCAGCT
>JAGQPD010001144.1 GCA_020426865.1 Planctomycetales bacterium | reverse complement strand
TCGATACTATGCATCTATATTATGCATCTATATTATGCATCTATCGGCTCATTTGTGCCAGCAGTGCAGCTTATCTCACGGCGCGATAATCCGCAAAGTCATTCGACGATGCGAAAACAGATGGCCTCACGGTCGTTGCGAACCAACAGATATTGCCCCGTCAGCGCCGGATTATTCCACGTCTTGCTCGACAAAGCGGCGACGTGGCCGAGTTCCTGCAGCCCGTCCGGCTGCGGGCGAACCAACACGACATCCCCCGCCTCTTCCTGAACGATGAGCCACTTACCCACCAGCAGAATCTGACCGTGCTGGTAACGTCCCTTCTTCCAACGCCGCTTGCCAGTCTGAACATCAATACAGGAAAGGATGCCGTCGTCCAAGCCGTACGCGTAGCCGTCGAGGACGACGGCCGTGGTGAACTTCGTCTTCATTTCTTTGCTCGACCATTTCTTGTCCACCTGCCACGCCCCACCGCTCGACCTGGTCACTTCAATCAGCGTGCTCCCTTTTCCGTAGCCGAGCCCCAGCAGGATCTGGCGGTCGGTATCGGGGATCAACACCGGCTGTGAACAAACGGTCGATTCGCTATTGGTCAATGGAAAGGACCAAAGCAATGTCCCATCATCTGGCGCGTGCGATTCGAGCCCATCGCGTGTGAAGATCAGGATTTGCCGTTCTCCTTGGATATCGGCCAACATGGGCGAGCTGTACGAGGCCTTCCACTGTCCGGCCCGCCATCGCCGCTCGCCCGACGCGCAATCGTATGCCACGAGCGACGCGTCTGCTCGACCGGTCGGCGTAACGACGACCATCTCATCCACGATCAACGGCGAACCGCAGACGCCGTGATGCACCGGCTCGCCGTTGTTGTCCGCCAACGTGTCAACCTGCCACTGTTCTTCCCCCGTCACAACGTCCAGGCACGACAAAATGCCGGTTCCACCGATGGCGTACACCGATCGGTCATGGACCGTCGGTGTCGCTCGAGGGCCATCGCCACCCAGCACGCTTTCAAAGTGGGCGCGGCAGCGGTGCACCCACCGTTGGTTGCCCGTCGCTAATTCGTAGCAGCAGACGCACTCTTCATCACCGCGTTGTTCCTGCGTGATGGCAACCGGTCCGATCAATGCGAACGAACTCCATCCCGCACCGACTTCGCGGCGCCAGACAATCTCCGGTGGACGCTGTTTCCAGTCTGTACGGATCGGACGAGGCGTGAGGTTGGCTTGTCGATTGCCAAGAAACTGGGGAAAGTCGTCGTCGGAAACCGACCACCTATTTCCCAATTGGTTGCGACGATTGGCGGCTGCCGCGCCCGTGGCGTCAGCCGTTTCTGATGCAACGACTTCTGCTGAATTCGGCGGATTGTCCGGTGTCACTTCCTGGTCGTCACCTTCCAACGGCAGCAACGGAACGCGGTCACCCACATTCGTGTTGCTGGCAAACGCCCACACGAAGTTGACTTTTGCGGCACCGGTCAAGCCGTTCAACTTCAAGAGCAACGGCAAACCAACGCCCAACCCGAGCAATACGATGAAGACACCTACCCGAGCAAACGGCACGTGTGTTATCGACCAGCACCATGCGCACCAGTAGGACCATGCGGACGCGGTACACAACAGTAACACCAATTGCCAGAAGGGAACGCCCGAGCCGGCATGTCGCCACAGCAGCAGGAACACAAGACCAAAATAGACCACAGCTGCCATCGCGGGAACAATGACCGACGCGGGCCGACTGGGTAACTGTTTGCGAGTCAACAGGAACACCGACGCTGCTACGATACAAATCGTACCCAGGTACGTCCACGCCGGAAAATCGGTCGGCAAGTGCAGCGTGAAGGCGTACAACATCAGCCAACACACGGGCAACACGGCCGTCAACCCAACGGCCGTCGCGAGCCGTACCCACCGCCAAATTGCAATATTCATGAATCGCCCACTTGCTCCCCGCGTTTATTGCGCGGCTTTCAGGAAGGTAATCAGATCCGCCAACTGTTGCAGGGTCAATTGCTTTTCCAGTCCGGCGGGCATGATCGATACCGTTCCGTTTTCCAGGCTCTCAATCTGATCGCGGGCGATCGTGATATGCTTGCGTTCCGTGTTGGTGATGGTCAACTGTCCGCCGTGATCTTCGCGCACGATGCCGCTGACGATTCGCCCGTCGGATGTTTCTACTCTAACTGGTTCGTAGCTCCGCACGAAACTCGCGCTGGGGTACAACACCGACTCCAGTAGATCCAATTCGGTACGGATCCTTCCGATCCGCGTCAAGTCCGGACCGATATTGCCTCCCATATATCCCATCGCATGGCAGGCATAGCACGAAACGGTTTCGCTCATGAAAACGGCCTGGCCGCGGCGTATGTCGCCACTTGGCAGCGACTCGAAGACCGTCCGCAAGTGTTCCCGCTGGACGGCAATATCCTGACTTGCCCCATCGGACAACAACGCATTGGCGGCCTGTTGTACGTCCGCGGGAAACGGTGCAAACGCTTCACGCAATGTTTCGGGTGGCAGCGAAGCAACGGATGGCGACCGCCGTAGCTGCTCGAGAATTTCCCTGGCCCGCATTGGATCGACGTTGCGAACGACCACCGTCAATACGCGAGGCAGCTCCAATGGACCGATGGTTGGCAAGCGGTCGGCCAGCAACGATCGTTGTTGTTCCGACAGTTTTGCCAAAGCCAGAACATCGGCTGCCAGCGAGCGGACATCGGCCGGTTGATGCGGCGATAGACTATTGACGATCAACGAATACGCCGGCCCATCACCTTCCGCCAAACCGCCAGGCACCAAGGAAAAAGCCTTCAGCCGCGTCGATGCATTGAACCGTGTGTTCCGCCCCACCTTGATTAGCAACGGAGCGGCGCGGTTTGACAGCGGCTCGCTCAGTGTTCTTCCCGCCAATGCCCGCAGAATCAGTGCCACTTGTTCGGCATCGTCACCGTCGAGTCCGTCCAGCAAACCAGGTACGATCGCATCGGGCAATTCCTTCAGGCTCGATCGCTCAATGGCTTGCAGCGCCAACCGTTTGCCATCGCGGTCACTTCCGTTTACTTGTTGAGTTAGCAGTTCTGTGAACAACGGATGCGTGCTTTCGTCGCCGGCCACTCGCGCAAGAAGCTCTGCCCACGCATCGACTGATGTGTCCGTGACACGTTGATTTTGCCACGCGTCTTGGAAGATCGCGACTAGCTGCGTCGCCCATTCCGAATGGCCAGCGGCCACGCGAAAGCCGGCATCTCGTTCCGCATTGTCGCTCGATCGCAATGCGTCGGCGATATCGAGGGGCCGGATCGCGGGAGGCTGCATTTGATCGAGCGCCAACAGACCTATCCGTCGTACCTGCGCATGTTCGCTAGCCAAAGCGATTCGCGTTGCATCGGCATCGGCCAATTCGATCAGCGCGTACGTCAGCGAATGCTCCAGGACTCGATCGCAAGGGAGTTTGGCGGCGTCCAGCAGCCACGGCACGGC
>JAGQPD010001143.1 GCA_020426865.1 Planctomycetales bacterium | reverse complement strand
CGCGTCGGTCCTGGTGACGAGGCTGATTATCGGAGCGTCCAAGACGCTGTCCGTGCAGCAGCTCCGGGCGCTATCATCGAGATTGGGGAAGGGACCTACCACGAGAACATTGTCATTGAAAAATCGGTCACGCTTCGCGGTTCCGGAATCGACAAGACGATTATCCAGCTGCCGGGCGATGTCGGCCCGACGATCGAGGCGTATTGGGATCGTATCATCCAGCAACTTGAATCGATGACGCTTGAAGAACTGAAATCGGCGAATGCCTATTTCAAGGACAGGCCTTCTTCCAATCCGTTCATTGTTCGAGGAACGCACGATGTCCACGTCGAGGGCATGCAATTCGTCTGGGGTGGTCCGCGGAGTACCAATCCGGCTGCGATCAACTGCATCGCCGATATTGCCGAAGCGGATGTTGTCCTACGCGATGTCGCGATCATTGGTTCACCCGATGATGGAATCCACCTTCGAGCTGGGGCACAGTGCGAAATGAATGGCTGTGTTGTCGCTGGAAACTGGGGACGGGGTGTCGTCATCGGGCAGAAGGATGAGCCAACTCGAAAAGTGCATCTCGTTGGCTGCGATCTACGAAACAACCAGAGGTCCCATATCGTTGTTTTCTACGATGCCGAAGAGGTGCTGATCGAGCGGAATCTACTTCATGGTTCCGCATGGTTTGGGATGCGACCGGGCGGTAAGCGGTGCGTGATACGTGAAAACGCCATTTTCGACAACGCAAGGTCGGGCCACTATAGCGTGGGCACGGCGTGCGAAGTCCGTGGTAATCTGTTTTTTGCCAACGGTTTCGGTGGCATTTCCTGCTGGAACGGAAACCGAGACACAATCGTTGGCAACACGTTCGTCGGCAACGGAAATGAACAAGGCTACGGCATTTCCTGTATCTCGGACGCTCGACCGACGATTCGCGACAACATATTCGTCCGTCACCAATTTGCTATACAGTCGACCTACTCGGGCGCCGACCGTCGAATGACTGCGGTCATTGGCGAACCCCAAATCGGCCGGAATCTCTGTTGGCAAAACAAGGTGAACGTTGTGAAGATCGAACCGATTCGGGACCGTGACGAAGGATCGATAGAGACAGCCGTCGCGCTTGACGTCGATTTGGTTGTTGAATGGAACCCTCGATTCAAGGACTCGGGAGCAAGAGATTTTTCGCTCGAGGAGGATTCGCCCGCGCGGCAGGAGAAGCTGGGTGTTGCCGATGTAATGTCGCTTGCTTCACGGTTTCCACTACACGAGCGGGAGCGGGCCATTTTGCCCGACGGCGACCAGTGGGATTTCAGTTACTGGAAGGAGCCGCCGAGACCAGATGCGCGAAGCGTTGAGCAGAGACTAATCGCCCTCTACGAACGTAAACAGTTAGAGGCGGCGCGGAATGACGTGGGCTACGTCGAAGCGTTCAGGGATCTGCATGCGAAATTAGGGAGGGACTATCCTAATTTTGAATTGAAGGGAATTGATTGGCAGGCCGTTGGCGCGGAGCTCCTGCCACGCTCGGAAGCGGTCGTCAACGACCGCGAATTCGGACTGCTCTGCTCCGAGCTTGTGGCGAGGCTGCAAGATAGTCACGCTGCGATTGTCAAGGGATTGATCGAGCCGCCCGCCATTGACTTTCCGCAGTGGGATCCAGGTTTTGCCTGTCTATTGGACGATCGTGAAGAGCCGGTGATTTACTACGTCGACCGAGGTGGCCCAGCGGATTCCGCGGGATTAAAAGTCGGCATGACCGTAGTTTCGATCAACGGTCGTCCGGCGAACGAATTGATCGATGAGACGATGGCACAAATTGGTCGTTACGTGGGTTATTCGAGCGACAGGTATCTGAGATATCAAGCGGTTCAGTGGTTTGTGCGTCAGATGGAGCAAGATGCACGAACTCGCGTCACTGTGAAACAAGTCGATGGCACGGAGATTACTTTCGATGTGCCGGCGACGCTAGGCGTGCGCTACCTGCCTCGCCGCCCTGTGCCGACGGAGGGAATTAATGACTCGGCAAATGTTGATTGGACGATGCTCCGTGACGACATCGGATTGATTTTCGTGCGACGTATACGTGGCGATCTGATGGAGCAACTTGATCGAGCTGTTATGGAGTTGAAGGATGCGAAGGCCCTGATCATCGACGTGCGTGGAAACAGTGGCGGCGGATTCGATTCCGAGCGATCGCATGTCAATTTCACGCAAGATCGTACGATCGAGCCCGCTCGGCCCAGGTTTTCTGGCCCGATGGCACTATTGATCGATTCGCGTTGTATCAGCGCCGGCGAAGGTTGGGCGTCGTGGTTTATTGCCCATAACCGAGCCCGCACGTTCGGCACGGCTACCGCTGGGGCATCGGCGCGGAAGACGACCTATGAAATCAAGAATAAACTCTATAAGGTTGTGTTTCCGGTAAAGGCATACCAGGGTTATCTGGATCGTGTCATTGAATCCCGCGGGCTGGAACCGGACGTGCAGGTGCGGCAAAACGCCCATGATCTGGCACAAGGAAAAGACACCGTCGCGGAGACAGCGGTCCTGTGGCTGCAATCGCTTTAGGCCGTAACGCGGTAGATAATATGAACACGCTTGTATGCCCGCCGCACCGCCCTTAAGGACAACGCCTCGCGACTACGAGTTGTCCCTTCCACAGACGCGAGCAAGATGGCGATTGCAGTTGCAAGTGATGACCGTCATTATGCATATCGTGAAATAGTCGATCTTGAAACCGAATCTGTGCAAGCCGTAGTGAAGCGAATTGCGAATCCCCCCGCTACTTTTTCGCCGGATGGCCAGTACCTCGCCGTTGCCGAACTCGATGGAACTGTCGTCGTCTATGACCTGCGAAGCTGACAGATTGACCCACCGCGAAACATCGAGAAAGCTTCACCGCGTCCACAGTGATTCTTGTTCATAATCGGTTTGACTAAGCTCGGCACAAGTTAGTGGTACGCCATATCTGTGAAGTGACGTTAGTGAAGTGTCGAGATTCGTATTATCGGGCCTAATCACATACCGTCAGCGCGGAACCTCGTCGAGATTGTCCGAAGGCCCACGGCGAATGCGACACTGCGATAATGAATGTCGTATTTTCCTGGTGCCACGCGGGTACTGTATTCACCGTCCCTCGCATTGCCGAGCGGCACCTCGTCGCCTGTCACCCGATCTCGCAAGAGCACCCTACCCCATTCCACCGCCGTAGTGGGTGGCGTCGTTCCGCTCACGGTTAGTGCACCGGCCACAGTTGTGGGACGCGGTACATCGATATCAAAAGCAAAGGCTCGTCCGTTAAACGTCGTGGGGATGATCGGTTCTTCATCGACTTTCGTAAGCGACGTTGAAACATACATTGGGCGCGGCAAGGACACGCAATGTGACCTTGCTGACGCGCAACGCCGCGATCCATTTTCGCAGTTCGATTACTTACGGATGGCTCGACGCGGAACAACGGGGATTGCGGCAAGTAATAGTAAGAGCCACGAACTTGGTTCTGGCACGGAAGCCCCCTGGCTCGTGAAGTTGGCCGGCGTGAGAACATCCTGCTGCCAAAGGAGAAAGTCGTTGCCGTCCACGTCGCCGTCATCGTCGGCATCGCCATCTCCCCGTGTGGCGCCTGGTCCGAGGCCCAAATTGTTGCTCCAAATAATAAAGTCTTGACCATCGACGGAGCCATTGCCATCAAAATCTGTCCGACGGATTGCGGCGGACCGATGCGTGCGCGTTTCCGACTTAATGTTAACGACGAAATCGGCATCCGGCGAAACATCAAATGCTGTAAGATCCGTCTGCACAATCAGAGTCTTTAGGTGGGGAAGTTCAAAATCTAGCCCAGGAGCGCTGAAGGTCGACGAGCCGGGCACCAGGATTCTTCCGCCAATACCTGGGGCTGCGCGTGATTCGACACCTGCCGCGTCATCGAAAAACACGTTTTGTGCATGTTGCTACGGATTCCATATCGGATGTCCCCGGTGACGACATCTACGATGGCGTTGATGACGCGGCCGATTACACGATCTGGAAAGACAACTTTGGCTCGCACGTAGCCGCCGTCGGGCAAACGGCGGCATACAATTGTCATACAATTGTAGACCCTCTACAATTGTAGACCCTCCACATACAATTGTACAATTGTAGACCCTCCACACATACAATTGTAGACCCTCCATACACGTCGTAGACCCTCCATACACGTCAGACGCTCCCCATGCGTCAACTTCCGGTTGGGCTCGCAAGACCCTGGTACGTACTCGCTGGTCAGTAACAGGTCAACGGCGGGGAATGCTAACACTTGTTGCTTCTGGCGTGAAACGGGCGAACCGGGTGCGATACTGGCAGGGGAATTCGCCGGCGGCTTCGCATACGGTGGTTGCGTACATGCGTGTATAGGTATATTGTATCTGTACGCTTATAACCTGTTTCCACTCGTTTCTAGGAGGGTGACACAAT
>JAGQPD010000040.1:3917-4202 GCA_020426865.1 Planctomycetales bacterium | reverse complement strand
CCGTTTGCCACGTTGGTACGGCTGCCACGGGCAGCCCGAGAGATTTACGTGGTGAGTCGGCGAAACTCGCTGGTCGATCGATCGGCATGCAAATGTGCTCATGAAGTTCTCTACTTCTCACCAGTTATGCGCCCTAACGACGCGTGTAGATATTGGCAACTACCATGTCCAGTCTATTCGATAGCATCCGGCTGGCAAACCGCCGAGTTGCCGGAATCACGCGCGGTTTTCGCGAAGGTTGGTCGAAAAGCTTAGGTGAGCTGCGCGGGCAGATTCAAATAGCTC
>JAGQPD010000040.1:0-3868 GCA_020426865.1 Planctomycetales bacterium | reverse complement strand
GGTAAGCACGCCAATAATCCGCGGCGTCGGCGGAGCGATTCGCGTAGGTCCGCTCACAGGGACGGATGGGCAGTCGACCGGACATCAACAGCCATTTGTGATTGGTCCCCGTGTGGCGAATTTTAATTGGAACCCATCTCCGTGCGGTTCCGATTATTGTCACGGTGAAGTGCAGAGTCGCCGGATTCGGGCCAATAGGTGTATTCGTCAAAGGTTTCGCGACCGTTGCATCGACATCAGTGACAGTAACTCGTGGCAATTGACGATCTGACTTGTCGATGAAACACTCGGCGCCTTCGTTGTATTCAACTAGGATGAGGTGGCGGGACAGGTAGGAATCGGGCGTGGACAGCGTGGATGGGGCGAGAGCGGGGAGTTATGTCGAAGTGGTGGCCAGCGCGAGTGAGACGCGAAAACCGTATGGCGTCCGCTTGCTCATTGCGCGGGATGGAAAGCTTGGAGTTTCGCGAGCTGCTGACGGGTGTCGATCATCCGTTGGCCGTAAATGATCGCTATGCGACCGAGCCGGGGGTGCCGATAACCTTCTCGCCGCTGATGAACGATCTTCCCGGCGACAGCCTTCAGGTTGTAGGTGTCTCTTCGCCGGCGTTCGGGGAAATGGAACAGCTGGATTCATCGACGCTGCGATATACCCCCGACGTTGAAGGGCACTCACCAGGCGGGATCACGTACGACGTACGGTTTCGGGACGCGGAGTTAACAGGTCCGGTGTCCGCGGAACGATCGAGTTTTGGCAGTGCCGTAGCGATTGATAATGACTTGGCAGTGGTCGGTGCCAGTCGCACGGACCTGACCGGCACGCTGCCTGGCGCCGGAGCGGCGTTTATCTACCGTCGAATTGATGGCCGGTGGTATCGCGCGGCCACGCTCGCGGCACCAGATGCACGCGCCGGCGACATGTTCGGGGCGTCCGTCGCGATTTCGGGAGACACCGTGGCGGTCGGCGCGTTTCTGGCGGATGACTCGCATGCCGATTCGGGTTCGGTATATGTCTTCCAGCGAAACCAGGGAGGACCCGATGCATGGGGAATGGTACAACAGCTGGCCAATCCTACGCCTGGCACGGGGGACCAGTTCGGTTTCTCGATCGATTTGGACGGTGACAATCTGGTGGTTGGCAACCGCCTGGACGACATCCCAGGGCTCCCTGGCACCAATCACGGTTCGGTGGCGGTCTATACGCGGACGATGCTTCAGGGGGAATCTTGGGAGCATGTGGGAACGCTTGTCAGTACAGCAGAGTCGGCGGCGGGAGATCAGTTTGGTTCGACGGTGCGTCTTGACGGCCCGCAGCTGGTTGTAAGCGCGATGCGCTACGGTACGCTGCGCGGCGGTGGTGTGTCAGTATATGTCTACGACGAAGTGGCCCCAAGCCATTGGCGACATTTGCAGTGGATCGACAACCCGACCCCCGAAGCAGGCGATGCGTTTGGCGCCGCGGTAGATATCGAAGGTCCTCTGCTCGTCGTGGGCGATCCGCTCGATAGGCAGCCGTCGTCCAGTCTTCAACCGCGCGGTGCGGTATACGTTTTCCAACAACAAGACGCTCACGCGACGGACGCATGGGTATTGCAGGAGCAAGTAACAACTGACGAACTCGGTGGTGCGCAGCAGGGTGTCACGGCCAGCCGGTTCGGGAATGCTGTGGGGATCGCCGGTGGTCGGCTTTCAGTTGGGGCACCAGCGGCACTCGACAATGCCGGACTGGTTGCCGAGTTTATCGCGGGCGACAGCGGATGGAAATGGACGAACACAGTGGAAGGATCGACGGCAACGCGAATGGGAGTTGGGGCTTCGATAGACGTCGATGGCCTGAATATTATCGATGGCGCCACTACAACAGCTCACGGTACCGTCGCCGATGGTGTCGTCGTCCGCAGTTATGAAACGTCGACCGCGTCGATCGATATTTCCGTGGGGCACCTGCCGACGGTCAGCCTCGTGACTCGTGAGTTTCTCGAAGGGTCGGGTGGAATTCGGCTCGAAGTGCTCGAATTCGCGCTCGACGAACCTGCCACGGAAACCGTCGGGTTTCACTTGGCGGTAAGCGGCGGTGATGCCATCGAAGGGGCGGATTTCTTGTTGGGCGAGACGGAAGTGTGGTTCGGTGCCGGCCAGTCATTTCAGCAAACCACGTTCGTCATGATTGGCGACTCGCAATTGGAACACACCGAAACGATCCAGCTTCGCTACTCCGATCCGTTTGGACTGCGATTGCCATCGGAGACGGATGTGGTGACAATTATCGACGACGACCAGCCGATCCTGTATGCCTTGCCACAGGCGATCCGTGAGAGCGACACGAATCAACAGTTGACAGCATATTTCCTGCTCAATCGACCGGCGCCGTATCGGATTTCGGTTCCTTACGAGGTCCATTCATCCACGACGGCACTGCAGTGGTTTGATTTTGCACTTCCCTCAAGCCACATCACATTCGAACCGGGCCAGTCGCTGGCAACTTATTCCTTTACCGTCAAAGGGGATGACGTTGCGGAAGCTGCCGAGTCGGTTGTAATCGCACTTGGTGATTCCATGGACGTTTTGCTGGGGCAGGCACGCGTAACCTATACGATCCTCGACGATGATCAAGGGGCTGCCCCGAACGAGGGGCCTGAAAACATCATTTACATCATGCTGGACGATGCCGACTACTTCGACTTTGGCTACAATTCCGTCGACGCGGTGACACCCAATATCGACGCTTTGCACGACGATGGCTTGGAATTGACACAGTTCTATGACGCTGGTTCGATCTGCTCCCCGACCCGAGCGAGTGTGCTAACCGGTGATAATCCACTGCGTTTCGGGATTAACTACGTGTGGCCGCAAGTTGGTGGCGTGGTGCAAGAATCCAAGGGACTTCGTGGTTTGCCCAACGATATCCCGCTGCTCGCACAGTACCTGCACGTTACCGGAATGACAACGGCTCATTTTGGCAAGTGGCATGTGGGTGAGAGCCGTGACGAGTACCGACCGGATAGCCTGGGGTTTGACGAGTGGTTTCATCCCGTCTCGATTCGTCTTGACGACGGAACCCCGCACGATTTGACGCCCTATTCGGGGCCAAGTGAAGTCCGCACGCAAGCAGGAGACACGATCGAGGATATCGCGTACACGCCAACCTACGTTACCGATAAGGTGATCGATTTTATTGACCGGCAAGCAGCAATCGATCAGCCCTTTTTTGCAAACGTCTGGTACTACAGTCCCCATACTCCGTGGCACGTCCCACCGGGATTCGACAACAGTGAGTTGGGGTTCGATTTGAGTACGCCGCGTGGCATGCTGTTGGCAATGATGTACCAAGTCGACAGCGAAATCGGGCGCATCGCGGACGCCTTGGCGGCGCGCGGTGAACTGGACGATACACTATTTATTGTCACTAGCGACAACGGCGGGCAGTTGCAGGTCCGAATGGACGGAAATGACCTTCGGGGATCGAAGGGGAATTTTCTCGAAGGGGGAATTCGAGTTCCTTTCGTAGCGCATTGGCCAGATGGAATTCAGCCGGGCGGGAGCAATGATTCGGTGGTCACGACCGCCGATCTGTTTCCCACGCTGATGGAGCTGCGTGGCATGGCTCCGGATCGGCTGATGGAGCTGGAAAGTACGATCGATGGCCAGAGCAAGGCGGACGCATTGCTGACGGACACCGTAGTGGCACACGATCCAATCCTGTGGCATATGAATGGTTTTCCAGAAGCGCGAGACGATATCCAAGCCGGATATACGTATGCGTTGCGAGTGGGCGACTACAAATTGATCAAATACGAAGGTCGCACATCGTACGCGCTGTTCAATATTGTCGACGATCCGGGCGAACGCGTAAACCTGGCAAATCAAC
>JAGQPD010001142.1 GCA_020426865.1 Planctomycetales bacterium | reverse complement strand
TGAAAGGGGCCGTAATTGTTCGAACAGTTCGTGATCAACGCCGGCAAGCCATACGTGTGGCACCAAGCCCGCACTAAGTGGTCCGAAGCCGCCTTGGTCGCCGAATACGGAGAATGCGGGTCATATCGCGTCTCTTCGCAAAACAGCCCCTCCGCGCCGAGCGACCCATACACCTCATCGGTCGATACGTGCAGAAACCGAAATGCGCGGCGCTCGTCACACTCCAGTTGACGCCAATACTGCAAACAGGCTTGCAGGACATTAAAGGTGCCGACAACGTTGGTGTCGACGAACTTCCGCGGCCCGTCAATCGAACGATCAACATGGCTCTCCGCAGCCAAGTGCATCACGCCGCACGGGCGATACGACGCGACTGTCGCACGCATCGCCTCGCCATCGGTGATATCGATCCGAGAGAACTGGTACCCGGGATGCGATTGAACATCTTGCAGTGACCCAACGTTTCCTGCGTACGTCAACGCGTCAACATTGAGTACGTTATGCCCGTCGGCCAACGCCAAACGTACCAAATTCGAGCCGATGAATCCGGCGCCTCCGGTGATCAATAGACGCATACACTTTTGCTCGATGGTTGGTTTTTTCGGTTGGTTTTTTCGGGAAATCCAGCAGGTTTTCGATTATACGTTGTCGCCCAAATCGCGACAACAGTCCGAGGAAACGCGATCGGCAATTCGCCTTGGCAGCTACCCAACGGGATGCTTCGTGCCGGATCTGAGGGTTGAATGGTCTGTCTTGGAAGCGGACCTGAAAGCAAGCTGGTCAGTGTCGCCCCGCGTGCCTACAGTACTGGACGGACCAAGGCATCGAAGCGAAGAAAATGAGGGAATCCGATGCAACTACGAAATATTGGGTATCGTACCGGCAGCCTTGCCATTCTCGCGGTCGTCTTCGTGGCAGTTGCCGTGGCGACGTCCGCTAAGGGTGCCGACGATGTGCCAGCGCCAACGCATTCGTCGCAGACATGGCCACAGTGGAGAGGCCCTCACCGGAACGGGCTAGTCGATGGGGGGACCTGGCCAGCGACGCTCGACGATCAGTCGCTACAGCGATTATGGTCCAAAGAGTTTGGGCCAAGCTATTCAGGGCCGATCGTGTGGGACAAGTTCGTATTCACGACTGAGACCATTGAACAACGCGATGAGGCAATTATCTGTCTTGACCGGTCGACGGGGAAAGAGGTCTGGCGGGCACGATGGCCTGGCGCAATGGCGGTACCATTTTTTGCGGCTGCCAACGGCAGTTGGATTCGCGCCACGCCCGCGTGTGACGGCCAACGAGTATTCGTCGCCGGCATGCGTGATGTTTTGGTATGTCTTGATGTCCAGAAGGGGACGGAACAATGGCGGGTCGACTTCGTGAAGAAATTTTCTGCTCCTCTGCCTGACTTCGGGTTTGTGAGTTCTCCGCTTGTGGACGGGGACGATATCTACGTTCAAGCTGGCGCTTCTGTCTGTAAGCTCGACAAGTATACGGGAGATATTCATTGGAGAAGCCTGAAGGATCAGGGCGGCATGTACGGATCGGCCTTTTCGTCGCCAATGGTTGCCGAAATTGCTGGCAAGCGACTACTGGTCGCTCAGACTCGCACGATGTTGGCAGGCCTCGATCTCGCCACCGGCGAAGAACTTTGGTCACAGGAAGTTCCGGCATTTCGAGGCATGAATATTCTCACACCCGTTATCGTTGGAGACGATGTATTTACCAGCAGCTACCAAAATAAGTCTTGGTTGTACGGCGTCTCTTCTTCGGCGAGCGGCAAGTTTGACGTGCACGAGAAATGGAGCGCCCAAGTCCAGGGGTATATGTCGACGCCGGTCGTTGTCGACGGGCACGCTTATATGCATCTTCAAAATCAACGGTTCGCCTGCATTAACCTGCGCACTGGAGATCGCACG
>JAGQPD010001141.1 GCA_020426865.1 Planctomycetales bacterium | reverse complement strand
CGATTGAGGCGTATCTCGAACCGTACCGTCAGGTGGACATCGGTTCGGGGGCCGAAGCCGGGCGGATTACCTCTGTCCATGTCCACAAGGGGGACACCGTCGCAAAGGGACAACTGTTGATGGAACTCGACTCGCAAATCCTCAAAGCTTCGCTGGACATCGCGATACGTCGCTCGGAAATGCGAGGAAAACTCAATGCCGCTAATGCTGAGATGGCGATCCGCAGGTCACGCACCGACAAATTACGGGCACTTCGGACCGACGGCCACGCGACCTCCGGCGAACTGGAGCGTGCCGAAACGGACCTGGCCATATCCGCCGCCACCGTACTGCTTGCCGAAGAGGAACTGTCGCTGTTCGACCTGGAACGTCAACGTATCGAAGCCCAGATCGTTAACCGGCAACTGCGCAGCCCGATCGAAGGCGTCGTGGTGGAGATCCATCGTGAGGTTGGTGAGTCCGCGCTCCCATCGGACCAACGGATCCTAACCGTTGCCCAGCTTTCACCGCTGAAGGTGAACCTGCAGATTCCGTTTGCACACGCCGCGAAGCTAAGCAAAGGGGAGCAACTGAAGTTACGAGTCCCTACGAACACCAAGGATAAGACGACAGTGGCGGTAATTGAGCTGATCTCGTCGGTTGCCGATCCTGCAAGCGGCACGGTGGAAGTCCAGTGCACGGTCGACAATTCTCAACATGACTTTGCCAGCGGACTCAAATGCGTCTTCGACCTGAAAGACTGATGCGTCCCCAACCGTTCCCCAAAAGTCCCACGACTGTCCCCAGCCGTCTTGTCATGTCCCTGCGCAACCCAGCCGTCGTGTGCGTGACTGCGTAGGCTATTGCTGTCGTGCTGTATCCAGCTTCGTGCGGAACCATTGGTAGACGCCTCGGTACAGGAATTCGCCAAGGCAGCGTTGTCGTCCACGGAGAGTAACGGTCGCCAACTGTCCTGCGCGCAACAATCCACTCTGATCGTGTGGCACTTTCACACGTCCGACAAAATGAGGCTCCACTAGTTCCCACTCCTCGCCGCCAGTTGAATGGCGTTTGGACTGGGCTTTCGGCTTCACGGCCAGCGGTCCCCCGTTGTTCGCCCCTAGTGCGGGGGCGGAGAGCTCCATTTGCGCACGCGGATCGACATGTTCCAACTGGCAGGGAATTCCGCCGACCGGGCTGCCGGGCAAGAACGCCAAAACGGATGCTGACACGTGCGAGTGAAAATACGGCACGTCGTCTTGGGCGATCGCGATGTTTATTTCTTTGTCGCGCTCGTCGCCTAACACCAACAGGACCGCCCCTTCGCTAACGTACGTTCCCTGCAACGCATCCAGGTCTCGCCGGACAACAATGCCTGCTCGAACAGCACAGATCCGTGAATCCGCGAGCTGCCGACAAAGTTCTTCGTGCCGCTGGCTGAGCGACGCTCGATAGTCACATTCTGCTTGGTATGCGGCGATCTCATTTCGATGTTGCAGCGTTCGCCCCCGTAGAACCGATTGTTCGATCTGTGCATTCAGCTCACCAACTTCACAACGAAGTTCGCGATTTTCCAATTCGATCAGTAGTTGCCCGGCCTCAACACGTTGACCATCGGCAACAAGTACGTGTTTGACGAAACCGTCGTGTGGCGCGCGGACACTCTGTTGATCTTCGTACGCCACGACGCCGGGAGCACGAATACCACCCGGTTCGGGAATCCACCGCAGGCTCGCACTAATTGTCACGATCGCGATCGTAGTTACCGATAGGCACCAACTCCAATTTGGGGAACCAAGGTTATTGTCTCCCGTTGCATACTTCCACACGCCACGTAGGGGTGATGCCATCCACATGGCACCGGCAACCAGGGCCACGACGAACCCTGCGCCCGCCAGTAGTGCCGAGGCACCGATCAGCAGGCCGATCGAGACGACGATCCTCCAACAGCAGGCGGCCAAACCATAGACCTTGACG
>JAGQPD010001140.1 GCA_020426865.1 Planctomycetales bacterium | reverse complement strand
AGTTCCACGGCTGTCCCAGCCGTCCTTTCGAATATACACGCTCGTCCCAGCGGTCCGTCCGAACATAACCACCAACACAACCCAGCCGGCAACCGCTGGACAACTCAAGGAAATCCAAGCGTCGTGGACCCCTTTACGATCACATGCACGACCTGCCAGACGCGGCTGCGAGTCAAGAGCGCAGCGGCGATTGGGAAGATTCTAGGGTGTCCCAAATGTGGTAGCATGAACATGGTCACGCCCCCCACGACGGATAACGTTTCTGTGGGCTCCTCGTTTGATCACGTTTCGTCGATCTTTGGTCCGGAAGACGACCAGGGCACCATGGGGAACTCTCGCAGCTCGGAATCAATCAGTTCGACGGAAGAGACATTCAATCTTGGGCCAGCTGGCGATGTGTTATCCAGTGAAGTGGTGTCGCGCGAGGCCGTGTCGGCGATCGATCCGCCGTTGCTTCCATCCGATCAATGGGTTAGCCCACGTTCGATCTTCATGCGGCGAGTCGGATGGACGTTAGGGTCGGTTGCGGCCGGCGCCGCGGTGGCCGTGTGTGGATTCGCCTGGATCTACTCCCATAGCGCCGACACGACAAACGCCGACACGACAAACGCCGTCACGACAAACGCCGACACGACAGACGCCGTCCCGACAAACGATGTGAGAACCACGCGTCTGCGGCCCGTACTTCCTCAGGAGACGCCGCAATTTCCGCCGGATGACGCGGAAATGGACGATCGGGCGACGTTGGATGTTCGCGACAACGGTGTCGAAGAGCTACCGACGGTAGCGATTGGATTGGAGGCAGGTGGGGAGTCGGTCACGGCATTGGATCCCCCACAACCGAATGAGCCGACCGTGGATGTTGAAGGGGAGGAGCCGGTTCCTAGTGACGCGGACGCGCCTATAGCGTCTGGAAGCGATTCGCAGACGGTTGACAATTTCAGCAAGTTCGTTGATGTGTGGAATGTTGTTGATCCTGTCGGCACTCAACCGGAAGAGAACCCGGCCGCGGAGGCCCCGCATCCTGAGGATCAAGGAATTGCTTCGACGGGATCGGTCGACCAGAACTCCGTCGATTCGGTCGGCAACGGGGAGGATTCGGCAGTGGTTTCCGGGCCGACCAAGGGACCGCTCCCCGATGTGGATGTCGCGGCGCGTTTGCAGGACCCGATTGATCGATTGGTCATCGCGCAGGACAACGCCGTGACGTTTGCCAGCTTCGTACGGTTCTTCAGCCGGTTGACGACGATTCCGGTAACGGTCGATCCGGAGGCGCTGCAATTTGTCAATTTGTCGACCGATAAGAAGGTGACTGTTAATTTGAGCGATGGTACTGCCGCAGGACTGATGGAAGCGGTGTTGGCGGGTACGCATCTGTCCTACGTGATCCAGCAGGGGCAAGTGCGAATTACGCGTGGCAATTCGGGACAGATGCGAACGGCCACCTATGGCGTTGGCGACTTGCTGGAGGGAAACGACGAGGACAAGGCCGCTTTGCTGGCCCTGTTCAAACAGATGGTTGCCCCGGGGACGTGGAAAGACGATGGGGGATCGGGACGGTTGGAATGGTCCGACGGTAAGTTGGCGGTGACTCAATCCGAGGCAGCGCATTTTGAGACCCTCTTGTTGTGTGAAAAACTGCGGGTTGCCCGTGGCCTGTCGCCGCGCAGCCGGTACCCCGATAGCCTCTTTCGGTTGGAACCGTTGGCCGAACAAGCGGGGCCGCTGTTGAACCAACTGGTATCGTTTCGGGCGTTGCGACCGCAGCCGTTTCGGGCGATCGTCGAGCGGATGGAAGAGGCCGGGAATTGCCGTATCTGGGTGGATTGGATGGCATTGGCCGAGGAGGGTTGGGGGCCGCTGACCGAGCAAAGTGTGGTATTGGAGCACCGCCGACTGGCCGACGCGCTGGCCGAACTTCTCGCCCCCATGGGGCTTACGTATCGAATAGTGGATAAGCGTACGCTTGAAATCACGACCCATGCGGCGGAATGGTTGCGGCCGCGGATTGAATTTTACCGGATTGAGGGAGGGGATGGGAGTCGCCCGGCGGCGGGGGCGTTGGTCGAGCACCTGCGGCAGGAGATTGAGGGCCAGTGGGGGGCCGAGCGAGCCGCGAAAGTTGCCAGCTTGGCGTACGACCCGGTCAGCCGCCTGCTGTTGGTGCGGGCGCCGCAATCGCAGCAGGAGTGGGTTGGAAAGCGCGTGCGAGACTTTGGATCGACACCTTAGAGGGGGTCACATCCGCACAGCGACGTGGCAAGCCAACGGCACGATGTAAGCAAAATCACTTTGCATCTAACCCTTTTACT
Source organism: Planctomycetales bacterium (assembly GCA_020426865.1). Taxonomy (GTDB): domain Bacteria; phylum Planctomycetota; class Planctomycetia; order Pirellulales; family Pirellulaceae; genus JAGQPD01. Next base: position 185 of record JAGQPD010001140.1, on the reverse strand, counting down.
TGACACAGCTTACGCACTCTTGTAGACTGGCCTCCATCACGGGGGTTCTTGTATCTTATCCCGTACGGTCCTGTTGCCGATCATGCAGTCGGTCGATGCTGTTTGCTAGACGGTGTTTGCTAGACGACAACAGAGACGTGCGATTGATTTCCAGGTTTCTTAATTGGTGCGAGGTTCCATTATGC
>JAGQPD010001139.1 GCA_020426865.1 Planctomycetales bacterium | reverse complement strand
TCTGGAAATACCGCGACTGGGTGATTCAAGCATTTAACGACGACATGCCGTACGACACGTTCACGATCAAGCAGATCGCCGGTGATTTGCTCCCCAATCCTTCGATCGACGACCGCATTGCCACAGCGGCACATCGGTTGACGCAAACCAACGAAGAAGGCGGTACTGACGATGAAGAATTCCGCGTAGCGGCAGTTTTGGATCGAGTGACAACGACATGGCAGGCATGGCAGGGGACGACCTTTGGATGCGTCCAATGCCACAATCATCCCTACGATCCGTTCCTCAATGAAGAATTCTACGAGTTCACTGCGTTTTTTAACAACACTGTCGACTGCGACTTGGGAGAAGACTGGCCTGTCGTGGAAACGCCGGAGGATCCCGCGCAATACGAACGGGCAGGCGTTTTGGACAATCAGATCAGGTCGCTAACGGAGCAAATCTGGCAGAGACGACATGAGATTGCCTTCCGGCAAGATGCGTGGTCGCCCATCACGAGTATGACAGCTGAGACCTCCAACGATACACAGGCCGTTGTTGAGCCGGTTCACGGGTTCGCGGAATTCCATACGGTTGGGACCGTTTCCAAGGATACCGATTTCGATTTGCGAGCCGCATTACCCAAGTCGCTTCGAAAGGTGACTGCGGTGCGGCTTACGGCTTTGCCCCTGGACCCGGCGAAGGCGCTCGCAGATTCCGAGTGGGGGTTTGTGCTATCGCATATCGATGTTTCCGTGCTGCGGGAAGGGGAGGGGGAGCCAACGAGCGTAAAGATCGCGAGTGTCGTAATTGATGAACCTCATCCACTGCAGGACCCTCAACGCAGCATCCGGGAGCGACCCGCATCGGGATTCAGCGCCTACACGCGGATCCATTATCCCCGCGAAGCAGTGTTCATATTCGAACGGCCGGTTGATGTTGACGAAGGGGCGGTGCTACGCGTGCAGCTTGTGCACCGTTCGGAGGCCCTGGGGGCGTTTCCGCTGATCATTCGACGTGGGCATCTTTCGGTGACGGGCGATGAGAGCATGCGTGACCGGTTGTCGGCCGAAGAGATCACGAGCTTAGAGGATCAGCGAGATGGGCTGTTGGCGGAACGCCGTGAAATCAAGTCAATCGAAACGCCAGTGTTAGATGAACGCCCAGCACACCTAAGCCGACCAACGTATACCTTTGTGCGTGGTTTGTTTCTCGATAAAGGCGAAAAGGTCTCCGCGAATACGCCGGACGCGCTACCGCCGCTGCCAGAAGGCGCCGTTGCCAATCGACTGACACTGGCCAAATGGCTGGTCTCGCCCGAGAACCCGCTCACCGCTCGTGTTGCCGTCAATCGCTATTGGGCTCGACTGTTTGGAACGGGGATCGTGGGAACGGAGGAAGATTTTGGAGCCACTGGCGAACCGCCGTCCCACCCCGATCTGTTGGACGATCTCGCCGTACGGTTTCGAGAGGACTACCGGTGGAGTACGAAGAAACTGTTGAGAGAACTAGTGCTGTCGTCGACCTATCGGCAGAGTGCCCGGATCCGTGACGACCTAGTTGAGCGCGACCGAGCGAATCGTCTGTTGGCACGTGGGCCGAGACGGCCATTACCGGCTGAAATGGTACGTGATCAATCGTTGGCGTTGAGCGGCCTGCTTAGTGATCGACTGTTCGGCCCCCCGGTCCACCCGCCGATTCCGGATGGGATTTGGATGCCTTTTGTGGCCGGTGACAGATGGGCGACGCCAAAGGAAGGCGACGAAGACCGCTACCGCCGATCGATCTATACCTATACTAAGAGAAGTATTCCGTATCCGACGTTCGCGGCGTTTGACGCGCCGACCCGCGAATTCTGCACGCCACGGCGATTGACTTCCAATACGCCGATTCAGGCGCTGATGGTGTTGAACGATGCCGCGTTTGTCGAATGTTCTCAAGCGTTGGCTGATCGGCTGCAACAGCAGGAAGGAACCTTGGCCGATCAATTGACGTTCGGTTTCGTGGCGTGCACGTGCCGGGAGCCATCGGAATCAGAGGTGAAGGTCATGCTGGAAGCATTCCGGCGCATAAGTCAACGCGATGGCGAAACAGTTGCCTGGCAATCGTTGGCCAGCACACTGCTGAATCTCGACGAAATTCTCACCAAATAACAGGACACGTTACGTACTATGCCGCGAATAGACCATCGGCAACACATTCGGCAACTCGCATTGCAACAGCAGACTCGCCGCCATTTTCTTGGCAGCTGCGCGACCGGTCTGGGCGCTATGTGGATGGCCACGGCCGGCGACGGGAGGGCGGCGGCGAATTCGCCGAGTTCGTATTATCGGTATCCGGCAACGGCGAAGCGAATCATCTATTTGCATATGGTTGGGGCCCCGAGCCAACTGGAGTTGTTCGACTATCGCCCCAAGTTGCGGGAATTGGACGGCAAGGACTGCCCGGCCGAATACCTGGAAGGAAAACGGTTTGCCTTTATTCAGGGGACGCCGCAGATGCTCGGGCCCCAGTATCCGTTCCAGCAACATGGCGAAAGTGGGGCGTGGGTCTCCGACCGACTGCCGCACATTTCGGAATGCGTGGATGATATTTGCTTTATCAAGACGATGCAGACGGACCAGTTCAACCACGGTCCGGCGCAGTTGATGGTCCACACCGGACAGCAGCGAGTTGGTTATCCGTCGATCGGTGCCTGGATCACGTGGGGGTTAGGAACGGAGAACAGCAACCTGCCAGGCTATATTGTGCTATTGTCGGGGGGGCGTCCACCGCGTACCGGTAATGCGTTGTGGACGAGTGGCTTTCTTCCATCGGTCTATCAGGGCGTGCAGTGTC
>JAGQPD010000039.1 GCA_020426865.1 Planctomycetales bacterium | reverse complement strand
GTCTCGTTGTCGAATTCCACTCCGAGCTTTTTCGCCATGATCTTGAAGACGTTGAGGAACTGCTCGTCGGTCGGGTTGGGAGCTTCGACCTTGTAGGGGATGCGGCGGAGGAATGCTTCGTCGACGAGATCCCTTGGGGCGAGGTTTGTCGAAAAGACAATCATCTGTTCGAAGGGGACACAGATCTTCTTGCCGCTGGGCAGGTTGAGGAAGTCGACCGCCGTTTCGAGTGGCACGATCCAGCGGTTGAGCAATTCCGTGGGCTCGATGCGTTGTCGGCCAAAGTCGTCGACGAGCAGGCACCCGCAATTGCTTTTCATTTGCAGCGGGGCCTCGCAGACGTTGCTGCGAGGGTCGTGGCGCATTTCCAGAGCGTCCATGGTCAGTTCGCCGCCGACAACGACGGTGGGACGGCGAATTTTCAGCCAACGGCGGTCGTAGGCGGCCGACATGACGATGCTGTGTTCGTCGTCGTCGTCGGGGGCCGATTCATGTACGGCGGCGTCATAGAGCTTGATGATCTGGCCATCTTCAAAAATGGCGTTGGGGATCCAGATCCGCTGGCCAAAACAGGCGGTGATCCGGCGGGCCAGTGTCGATTTCCCGTTGCCCGGTTCCCCGTATAGGAAGAGCCCAGCGCCGGAATTGATCGCCGGACCAAGGCTTTCGAAGAGATTTTCGTCGATCGTAATCGTGCGAAATGCTTGGAGCAATTGTTCACGGCGGGGCGATTCGGCGCGGATCGTCTGGGCTTCGCTTGACAGCACGTAGTCCATCAAGGGGACGGGGGCGGGGCCGACGTAGGCACAGGCGGACATTGCGGCCTGAGCCCGATCGCGCCCGCTTTCGGTCAACATATAGACATAGTCGTTGAACGGTGCCGAGCCCTTGTGGACGAGCAACTGACGCTCGCGTTGTGACCGGAAGACGTCTTCCAGCATCCGGAAGGGAATGCACAGGTCGTCGGCAAGTTTGCGTCCGGTGGCGACACCCGTGACGAGTAACCGCTTTTGCACCAGTGACTCGACGACGGAGACCGGAATCCCAAGGTCGTCCAATTCACGGGGCTCGTTAGGACGGTAGGACTCTTCGGCGAGAATGGCAGCCAACAGGCCGTCACGGGATGCTTGGTAGTCCGAGTTGTGCATGATCGTCACATTCCCTTTGTTCGTCAAATTCGAAAATCGTGTGCCCAGTGGCCGGACGATGTATGGACGCACTGGATAAGCAAGCGTAGGTCACGATTTAGTGCGCCGTGGCCCGTGGGCCGGGCGGCCAGCCCGATCGACTGGGCAGGCGGAAAAATCTTTGTGTGCCATGCAATTGGATGCTATGTACTTATGGGCTGGGAGTCTGCATAGCGTGATGTGGACGTTCAACCATGCCCCATTATGCGGGATTTCCGCACACTAAGAGGACTTCATCGGACCATGACTTCCAAGGCTGAATCAACCAAGAGTCGCCTAGCGCTCGAACCGTCGGTGTGGTTTTTTGCCGGGCAATTGGACAAATCAGAACCGGTGCGTCATGTGCCGGTTGTGACGACGCCCTTTCGCATCGGTCGTCGCTCGAATTTGGAACTGACCTTGCCGTGTGACTGTGTTTCGAAGGAGCACGCGGAGATCCTCGACCGCGACGGGACGTTGTACGTACGCGATTTGGGTAGTACCAACGGTACGTATGTCAACGGAAATAGAATTACGGGAGAGGCCACGCTTTCGGAAGGGGATATCGTTCAATTCGCGACCGTCGTGTTTCGAGTGGGACGCGAACGAGATCACCAGACCGAAGGACATACGATCGAAGAGGATGCTTGCGATCGCGCGCTGGCACTGATGCAATTCGATCGCTTGTTGAATGACAATGCGGTGGTGCCGTTCTACCAGCCGATCGTGCGATTGGACGATGAGGCCATGCCGATTGTCGCCTACGAAGTGCTGGGACGCAGCCGCCTGTTCGGTTTGAACACTCCCCGCGAAATGTTCGCGACGGCATCGCAACTGAGTCTGGAAGCGGAATTGAGCCGTACGTTCCGACGCCAAGGCGTGGAAGTGGCACGACGCTTTCCGGCGAGCGTCAATTTGTATGTCAACACGCATCCGGTTGAGTTGGTCGAAGAGGGACTGATTGAATCGTTGCAGGATTTGCGCAAGGCAAGCCCCACGCAGCCGATGATGTTGGAGATCCATGAGGCGGCCGTTACCAAACCGGAAACGATTCAGCACCTCCGCAATGTATTGACTGATCTGGACATCGGGCTGGCATTCGACGACTTTGGTGCCGGACAAGCTCGGCTGGTCGAGCTCAGCGAGGTCCGACCCGACTGTTTGAAGTTCGATAAGAAACTGATTCAAGGGCTGCATCGGGCACCCCCCAGCCGCCAGAAAGTCGTCGAACTGTTGGTGCGGATGGTCAACGAATTGGAGATCCTTCCGCTGGCCGAGTGCGTTGAGAACAAGGCCGAACATGAAGTCCTGCAGCAGATGGGATTTCGTTTGGGGCAAGGATTTTATTACGGTCGTCCCGCCTCGATCTCCCACTACGTGCCGGAACATGGTCTCGCCGAAAATGTTGGCGAAGCTACCATCGGGTGATCTTCGCCCCATCTCTCACGTTCGGGGCCGCCACTCCAAAATGCCACTTGATACCTCGAACCGCGAGGTATTCGAACTTGCTGCCCCTCCCTTCCGCTGCGGCTAGCATCGTGCGAGCCCGGTGATTATGGTAGGTCGTGGTGCGGCCTTGGGCCGCCGATTGGGGTGCACGGTAAACATTCGAGCTAACATTCGAGCCAACATTCGAGCCAACATTCGAGGCAACATTCGAGGCAACATTCGAGGCAACATTCGAGCCGACGGGCATCGCAGGTACGCGGGCGTGGGCGAGGAGTCATTGACGTGTCTGAGGAGCAAGCGACCGAACTGAGTGTCCAGTTGTGGACGGTTCGCGAACAACTGTCGCATGACAGCGAGGCGACATTGCGGGCACTTGGGGCGATCGGCTATCGCCAGATTGAATTGATGGACGTGTGCGGTACCCGCGACTTGCTGCCTGTCGTGCGAGACCTGGGACTGGTTGTCCGCTCCGCTTTTTTTGACTGGAATACGGTGCTGAGGCTGTCGGGTACGGGGCCCGTCGGAGCAGGCCGCCCCGAGGTCATCCGAGCGGACCGCGACGGTTTTCTGCGGACGTTGGAAGCTGCGTTGGAATGGGGCGTGCGGTACCTGGTGTTTGGCTATTTACGGCCGGATCAACGCGGCGCCGCCGATGATTATCGACGTCTGGCCGCGTGTCTCAATCTGGCGGGTGAGCTGGCGGCGAAGGCGGGGATCGAACTGAACTACCACAATCACGCCTTTGAGTTCCAGTCCCTGGCCGACGGCCTAACGCCCATGGATATCCTGGTCGCGAGGCTCGACCCACAATGGGTGCGGTTTGAACTTGACATCTTTTGGTGCCAGATGGGTGGAAGGGATGCCTTGGATCTGTTGCGAAGTATCCGCGGCCGGGTGGCACAAATCCATCTTAAGGACGGTCGATTGGAGGCGGCACCGTGCTACGACGAGAGCAGCAGCCAGTGCTGGCAAGTGTGTGAGTTGGGGCAAGGTGGGATGGATATAGCGGCAGTGGTTACCGAATCAGTGCGGCAGGGGATCGAGCAGTTTCACGTTGAGCAAGACTGGTCGGACGATCCGCTGAAGAGTTTGGCGGAGTCGTTACGGTTCTGGCGCCGTTTGGTGGACCTCAATTTGATTTTCGACGCCCACGATTCCGTCCACGCGACCGGCTAGGACCTGGGCGATTTGCTTCATATAAAACGAAGGGACTTTACCCCGCAATTTGGCGACGCCATCGGTTACGGTACAATCGAGAGCACGCAGGGCGGTGTAGGGGCATTCATGAAAGCGCGTCCGTAGTCGATGCGATACGGTTTCGTCGGCCGAGTCGGTTCGCAGTGTTCGATCGGATGTGTGTGGGTCAAAGGATGGATGGCGGTTCATCGTAGGGTCCCCCTCAACGGCCGGAAGGTTGGCTTGCGGGCGAACTCGGAAACGGCGTTTTTCCCGGTGATGGCTTTCGTGTTTCCTATTCTGTGTTTCATGATCTGTGTTTCATGATCTGCGTTTCATGATCTGCGTTTCATTATCTCGATGGGTCAAGATGTGACATGGTACGCGGGATGGTTGGCATCGACGCGGTGCGTCAACGTAGTGCAAAGCATGTGCCTAAGCGAGGAAAGCGTCGAGGTTGCATTGTTCCAGGCGAACGTTGGGGGTTTTCGGTGGCGAGGACACACGAGTGTGTCGGAATAACTCAGTTGCTGTGCGGCTACGACGTAGCGTGCGAATGAGGTAGGAAAAGTTGTGGGTGGGACCGAGCGCGACAGGTTGGAAATGAGAGTATCTGAGGAGCGGGTTACGTGTTGATTGCGGGATTTCGGGAAAATGCGGTTGTGTTGATGTTGAATGTGGAGGAAGAGGCACGACATCAGCTGGGGCAGATCCTGCCGCAGGATGGATACGTCGTGGTGGCGCTGAGTACGATGGCTGAGTTGAGAGCGATTGAGGACTGGCGACCCATTTTCGCACTCTTGGTTGGAGGGGCAGTGACGGAATCGACGCTGCGCGAGACGGTGTCGATCGTGAAGGAAGAGAATTCGGCCAGTGCGGTGCTGGTGCTATCGCCGAAGGTGGATAGCGAGTTGGTGGTCAGTGCGTTGCGGCAGGGGGCGGACGACTATTTTTTTACTCCGTTGGATATCTTTGCGTTACGGAGGCGGTTGGGACAGTTGTTGTCGCGGTGGCGAGCGGACATGGCGTTGCGTCAGAGCCAGGATCGATTGGCGTTGGCGATTCACGCGACGGAAGATGCCGTATGGGATTCGGACCTGGTCACGGGTGTGGTGTGGCGGAATGAGTCGTACTACAACCAGTTTGGACCGCGTCCGCGGGACGGGCAGGACCCGTATCAATGGTGGCATGAGCGGGTGCATCCCGACGATGTCCGGCGGGTATCGCGATCGATGTTGTGGTTCATGACGGGGGAGATGGGGGAGCGATGGACGGAAGAGTATCGCTACCGTCGGGTGGATGGAAGTTACGCGTATGTGATTGATCGTGGTCGGCTGGCGACGGACGACGATGGGCGGCCGATCCGAGCGTTGGGGGCGATGTTGGACATTACGGACCGCAAACGGCAAGAAGACATAAAACTGGCATTCAGTCAGGTCCTGGAGATGTTGGCTTCGGGGGTGGGATTGGAGGCGATTCTGTTGCGATTGGTGACGGTCAGCGAAGAGATCTTTGCGGGGACGGTCTGTTCGATTCTGTTGTTGGATGAGACGCGGAAGCATTTGCGCGTGGCGGCGGCGCCGAGTTTGCCGGGCGAGTACAACCGAACGGTGGATGGAATGGCCATTGGACCGATGATGGGCAGTTGCGGCAGTGCGGCCTATTGGGGGCGTCGGGTGATTGTGGAGGACATCGCGGCCAGTCCGTTGTGGGAGGGGGTGCATCAAGCGGCACGGGAGGCGAACGTGCAGGCGTGTTGGTCGCAGCCGATTTTTTCCAGTGGCCAGGAAGTTTTGGGCACGTTTGCGATTTACTATCGTCAGCCGCGGGCGCCTGACGAGGTGGATGTCGAATTCATCACTGAGGCGGCGCGATTGGCCGGGATCGCGATTGAAAGACGCCGGGATGAAGACGCATTGCGAACGGCCGAAGCATTGGCGAGGAAGGAACGGGACTTTGCCGAACGTTTGATCGAGACGGCCCAAGTGATTGTGATGGTCTTGGATGCCGAAGGTGCGATCGTACGATTCAATGATTACATGGAAAAGCTGTCGGGATACTCGTTGCAGGAGGTCCGGGGACGGGATTGGCTGGATGTTTTCTTTAACGATTCGGACCGGCCGATGATTCGCGATTTGGCCCAACGATCACTTGCTGGGGACGGTGGGCAGGGGGTGATTCAATCCTTACGCACGCGGGCGTCGGTGGAGCGGGAGGTGGCCTGGTGGTTGCGACGGTTGCGGGATGAGGAGCGGGGTCCTTCCGAGTTGTTGTTGATTGGCCATGACGTGACGGATTTGAAGGAGATTCAAGAGCGGTTGTTGCAGGCGGAGCGGTTATCGGCGATTGGCGAGGCGATGGCGGGGCTATCGCATGAGAGCCGCAATGCGATCGCGCGGGGACAGTCGGCGTTGCGGATGTTGGATCGGCGATTGACCGATCGTCCCGACCTATCGGAACTGATTGATGGCGTGCGATTGGCCCACGACGACTTGGAAGTACTCTATGAGGAAGTGCGGCAGTACGCCGCTCCGTTGATCTTCCGCTCGGAGCGTTGCGACATGCAAGTTCTTTGGGGCGAGGCATGGCAACAGTTGATTTCGGTTCATTCCGAGCGACGGATCGAAGTGAGTAGCGTGGTGGACACAAGCGATCTATGGTGTCGGGTGGATGCCTCATCGGTCAAGCAAGTGTTCCGGAACATTTTGGAGAATTCGTTGGAAGCGTCGGGCGATCCGTGTCGGATTGATGTGGAGTATGCGGATCAGGTCTGGGACGATCGTCCGGCACTGTGCGTATCGGTGACCGATCACGGCCGTGGTGTGGGGCCGGAGCAACTTGCACGAATGTTTGACGCGTTTTACACTACCAAGACACATGGAACCGGTTTGGGGATGGCGATCTGTCGCCGGATTATCCAGAAGCACGGTGGAGATATTCGGGTTTCTGGTTCGTTGGGGGAAGGGACGACGATCGAGGTGATTCTGCCACGAGGTTCGTCGGGATAAGTCAATAGAACAGGCGAAGAGCATGTCAAACGATCCACTCAGTATTGCGATAGCGGAAGATGAACCTTTGTTGCTGCAGGACATGGCCGAGATGCTGCAGTCGCTGGGGCACCGGGTAGTGGGAACCGCCAAAGATGGGCAGGAGCTGATCGAGATCTGTGAGCGTCATCCGCCCGATCTGGTGATTACTGACATAAAAATGCCTAATCTGGATGGGTTGGAGGCGGCGACGGCGTTACGTGAGCAGCGGGCCGTTCCCATTATTATTGTGTCGGCCCATCACGATCGCGAACTGATCGATCGGGCATTGGAAAACCACGTGCTGGCGTATCTGGTCAAGCCGGTCAAGGAAGCCGATATGGTCACGGCCATTGCGCTGGTGCAGCGGCGTTTCAAAGAATTCGAGGCCTTGCGACAGCAGGCGGACGACCTGCGTCAAGCGTTGGAAGATCGCAAGTTGGTCGAGCGGGCGAAGGGGATTCTGATGAAACGGGCGAATTTGGACGAGCAGCAAGCATTTGCGCGGTTGCACAAACTGTCCCGCGATCGGAATCAAAAGATGGTCGAAGTCGCGCGGATGATTCTCACCGCCGAAGAGGCCTTCAAGCCGACTTAGGGTGCGAAAGGTCTGGTCTTGGCAAGCGGAGACGAATGGGGGATTTGGCGGTTGCCACTCAATTGCCCGAATTCCGTCCAGGGCGCTTGACATCCGGCACCGGGTGGGGAAGAATTCGGACAAGAGCATGAGCCCTTGATGGTTTTTTCTTTTCTTCGGTCGTGTCGCCCCGTCGTTGGCTCGTCGACTTCCGTCGTTACGGCGATCTCATCATGATTTACGTGACCGCTCGCAACTGGCAGCGAGAAACGTAACAAGAAACGTAACAAGGTCGACAGCACATCGTTGTTCTTTTCTTTTCACGAGCGTGTGGTGATGTTGCCGTCTGAGTGCTTGACGGTGGAATTCTTGCCGGCTGGATGAGGCCGCGCTGGATGAGGCCGCTGGTACTGTCGCGGTTGGTTCTGCGGCGGGAGCGGGCGTTTATTCCACCAGAGCGATTCGGGCAGTAACCATGGCTGTAACTCTGCCTGCGCCACACGGGGTGGCGACCGATTGGGTCGCTGATGCTGCTTGAGAGATAGGAGTTGGCAATGCTAGTACTTAGCAGGAAGAATGGTGAGCAGATTCAAATTGGCCAGGACATCGTCATTCGCGTGTGTCGAGTGCAGGGAGGGCGTGTCCAAT
>JAGQPD010001138.1 GCA_020426865.1 Planctomycetales bacterium | reverse complement strand
TCATGCCGCGACTGGAGGAAGGAGACCTGCTGGTCGAGGCGGTTCGGTTGCCGAGTGCGACCTTGGAAGGTTCGCTCGATATGTCGCGGGAAATTGAAACGGTCTTGAAGGGCTTTTCAGAAGTAAAGACCGTCTTTTGCAAGACGGGTCGCCCCGAAATTGCCAATGACGTGATGGGCGTGCATCAAACCGACGTATGGGTGATGCTCAAGCCGGAACAGCAGTGGCCGGAACACAAGACACGCGACGTGCTGATTGAGGAGATGTCGGCGGAACTGACCCGTACCGTTCCCGGCGTGGCGTTTGGCTTTACGCAGCCAATCGAAATGCGGGTCGATGAACTGGTCGCGGGCGTGAAGGCAGATGTTGCCGTATTGTTGTACGGCGAAGACATGGCGGTATTGGCGCGGGCGAGCAAGCAGATCGAGTCGGTGTTGCGCGAGATCCCCGGTGCCGCGGATGTCAAAGCCGACTATCAGGCAAATGTTCCGACGCTGACGATCAGGCCGCGTCATGAGGCACTGGCGCGGTACGGCGTTACGGTCGCTGAACTGATGGACGTCGTGACGGCACTGGGGGGATATGACGCCGGCCAGATCTTTGAAGGCCGTGCACGGTTCCCGATCATGGTGCGATTTCCGCAGCCTTGGCGGGAAAGTCCCGAACGGCTGGAGAATATCCCCGTAAAATTTGTCGGCGGTGCACCGGTGACACTGGGGACGCTGGCGGAGATCGACGAAGAGGAGTCGCCGCCAACGATCGAGCACGAGTTGGGACGTCGTCGTACGTTTATTCAAGCCAACGTGCGCAATCGGGACGTGGCCAGTTTTGTCAGCGAAGCACAGCAGGTTGTCAAAAACAAAGTGGACCTTCCCGACGGGTACAGCCTGCGATGGGGGGGCGACTTTGAAAACCTGCAGTCGGCCAGTTTGCGACTGATGATTATCACGCCGGTCGTGCTCCTGCTGATTGGCATGCTGCTTCACATGACCTTCAATTCGATGCGATTGGCCTTGTTGATTTTCTCGGCGGTGCCGACCGCGGCTTGCGGCGGTGTGATCGCGTTGAGCGTTCGCAGCATGCCCTTTAGCATTTCTGCCGGGGTGGGATTCATTGCCTTGTTTGGCGTAGCGGTGCTCAATGGCCTGGTGTGGGTAAGCGCCGCGGAGAACATGCGAGCGGCAGGGATGTCGCCACGCATTGCGGCTTACGAAGCGGCATTGATTCGCATCCGGCCGGTGCTGATGACGGCCTTGGTTGCCAGTTTTGGATTTGTTCCGATGGCGCTCTCGACGTCGGCGGGGGCCGAGATCCAGCGACCTTTGGCCACCGTCGTGATTGGTGGGCTGGTCACGTCCACAATTCTAACGGCGTTTGTACTGCCGGCGGTATACCCGTGGTTTGTGCGAGAGAGTCGAGTCTGACTTCGGCGGCAGATAGAGGGCAGGGCGTGAAGCTGATATATTCTTGTAGGCTTAGGATTGGTGCGAGGACAATTGGAATCAAAGGGAGAATCTGCGAGCATTTCGCAATCACGATGACGTGGGAAATTTAGCAACGATGGCCGTTTACAATTCGCGGGAGAAGTATCGATGCGTTTGAACGTACGGAGGTTGGCGGTGATGTTAGCAACGTTGGGGCTGTCGATGTCGGCGGCATTAGCGTGGGGGCAAAAGGAGAGCGTACGTCCGGGTATCAATGATTCGTTTCAGGATCCGAACGTGTTGGAATTTGTGGAGCGATTTGAGCGGGAGGGACGCGAGGTTTACGACAAGCGTGACGCGATTGTGGCGGCGTGCAACGTGAAAGCGGGCAGCACGGTGGCGGATGTCGGAGCCGGCACGGGGCTGTTTACTCGGCTATTGGCCAAGGCTACGGGGCCTGAAGGACGCGTCTATGCGGTGGACATCGCCGATGCCTTCGTCAAACGGGTCGAGGAAAAGTGTCGCGAAGAGAATATCGCGAATGTGACGGGAATCGTCTGTAAGGTCGACAGTGCCATGCTTCCCGACAGCGGCGTCGATTTGGTTTACATTTGCGACACTTACCATCACTTTGAGTTTCCCTACCGTACCATGTCGTCGATACATAGGGCGCTGCGCGAGGGTGGGGAAGTGGTGATTGTCGATTTCAAACGCATTGAGGGTGAAAGTTCGGATTGGATATTGCAGCACGTGCGATGTGGCAAGGAAGTGGTGATCGAGGAAGTGAAGTCGGCCGGTTTTGAACTCGTTGAAGAGCAGGACCTGTTGAAAGACAATTACATGTTGCGATTCCGCCGCAAATAGACGGGCAAGGGAGCAGGCGGCCATCAGCGCTTCGACACGACACGCGCCTGCCGAAAACGCCACGTTTGGGCTGCTCGACACGATCAGCATCATCGTGGGAATTGTGATCGGCACAGCCATATTTAAGACCCCGCCGCTGGTGTTCGCCAACGTGCCAACGGCAGCGGTCGGCATGGCATTATGGTTGTTTGGCGGTTTCCTGGCATTCAATGGTGCGCTTTGTTATGCGGAGCTGGCGACGGCCTATCCGCATTCCGGGGGCGACTATCAGTTTTTGCGTCGAGCGTTTGGACCGTTCGTGGCGTTCTTGTTTGGTTGGTCGCAGTTGGCGGCGATTCTCACCGGAAGCATTGCCGCGATGGCGTTTGCCCTGACGGACTACGCCGAGCACATCGTGGCTGTGGGGGCAACGGAAAAGCTGGCAGTCTCGGTCTTCGTCGTCGTCGCGCTGACGGGGCTCAATCTTTTGGGCGTCACCGCCGGGAAGTGGATGCAGAACGTGCTGGCATGTGCCAAAATCGTGGCGATAGTGGCGATTGTCGTGGCGGCTGTGGTCGCGATCCTAAGTGGTTCGGCCGCGGGGAATGCGAGTTCGGCGGGCGTTGCCGGACCGGACGATGGTCCGCATGACTACAAGTTTGGTCTGGCGCTGGTGTTCATCTTCTATGCCTACGGCGGTTGGAATGATGCCGCATTTGTGGCAGGCGAAGTTCGCTCGCCACAACGGAATACTCCCCGAGCGCTGCTGTGGGGAGTCGGCCTGGTGACCGCCTGCTACTTGGCTGTGAATCTTGCCTACCTCGCGGTGCTAGGTATAAATGACTTACGGGGGAGCGGGGCGCCGGCGGCGGAGATGATGGAACGCGCACTGGGGCCGTGGGCGGCACAGGCAATGAGTGCGGTGGTGGTGGTCTCGGCACTGGGGGCGATCAATGGCATGATCCTCGCCGGTTCCCGCGTCTATGCGGCGCTGGGGAAGGACCATCGTATCTTTGCACCTTTAGGCCAGTGGCGGCCGGGACGCGACGTGCCGACGTGGGCCTTGGTTGCTCAAGCCGCTGTGGCGGTATTCTTGATCCTGGGAGTGGGGACGGCGATGGGGAGAGGCTGGTTGGACGGAATCGCCCAGGCAATCGGGTTGAGTGCTATTCCTTGGGACAAATACTACGGTGGATTCGATACACTCGTGGCCGGGACGGCGCCGGTCTTCTGGTTGTTTTTCCTGCTGACCGGCGTGTCACAGATGGTCTTGCGGTGGAAAGAGCCGCAGCGCGCACGACCGTATCAGACACCTTATTATCCAGCGTCAACGTTGCTGTTTATCGGCATGTGCACGTACATGTTGGGCAGCAGTCTGTTGTACGCGCGGGGGTTGAGTCTGATGGGGGCGGTTCCGTTAATCGTGGGAGCGATCTTGTACGTGATCCCGTCCGCTCGACATGCCGCCGTCAGCGACGTTCCCCCCGCAGGTGGCAACGCGGGCAGCCAGCAGTGATGGAAAAATCGCCCCAACGCTGCTTGCCGAATCGTTGAGAAATAACGCGTTGGCAACTAGACTGTGGGTAAAGTTACACGGCTGTCCCAGCCGTCTGTAAGAAAGTCACACGGCTGCCCCAGCCGTCTTTTCCCAACCCGGAACAAAACCAACTCGGAAACACTCCAGGAAAGAGGCATTCATGGTAAGGCGCAGGTGGAGGCGTGTGGTGGTAGGTGGTGCCATGTTGCTATGCGGCGCACTTCATGGCAGCGCCCAAGCGGGAGTACCGTTGGCGGGGTTTCAACCGCTGGTCAGCATCACACTAACCGACGAATTCAAGGATCAGAATTCGGCGGAGACCTTTTTTCTTGCTGACAATGCGGGAGCGCCGACGGGTGGTTACCTCAGTGCCAATGGCAGCCCTCATTTTGAGTTAGCACTTCTCGACACGGGTGCTGGTGCGTCGTTGATCACGGACCGAGCCCATCAAGCCTTTGACATTGATGGCAACCAATTTGACGGTACGGTATCGCAGCGGCTGGGTGGTGCGACTGGATTCTTTGAGGCAATTGTGAGTGACCCGCTGGGGATCTACGCCACGGGAGTAGGACAGCGAACAGGCAGCAGTCCACTCGCGATCGATACAACGCAAATGGTGGGGCAGACGAGTGTTGCGATTCTCTCGTTGCCGCCGGAGTCGGAGTTGCCGAGCGTATTGGGTTTGCCATTTGCTAGTCAGCGATCGACGTTGATTCATGCGGATCAGCCACAGATCTTCCGGATGGACGATCGAACGGTGCGAACGCCGAACATTACGTTTGACGAGCTGGGGGCTGGGGGGACTGGGATCACGCGGCGGGCACCGATCATCTTGAAGCCTTCCGACCAATTCTTGCAGCCGCCTCCTTATATCTTCAACTTCGAAAACATCTTGGGGGGAGAGGATTTGACGGAAAACCCCTCGGCTCCCACACTGACTCAAGGCGGGTTGTTCCTCAAGGCTGACTTCCGCAATGACGGAACGGCGCTGGGCCTTCAAGACTTCTTTTTTGATACCGGGGCCGACGTGACCGTGCTATCGGAGCTGAACATGGCACTGTTGGGGCACGACCCGGTGCTTGATACACCAGACTTCACGATTCCAATTACCGGTTCCGGTGGAACACTGGCCGCGGTACCCGGCTTTTACATTGATGAAATCCGAGTGGCGACGATTGGCGGAACGTTGATATTGACGAATGTCCCCGCTATCGCGCTGGACGTTACCGATCCGAGTTCTGCCGGTAACATCGTACCCGGGATTCTGGGGACGAATCTGTTTGCCGGGCGCAATCTCGTAATCGATCCCAATCCGTCGATCGGGGGTGGTGGCGTAGGACCGAGTCTCTTTATCAGCGATCCAGTGACTACGAGCCACGTCTGGGCAGCCACGACGGCGACGGCCGATTGGCATACGCCGAACAGTTGGAATGCCGCCGGCATACCAGACGTCATGTGGGCGGTGACGGTCAGTCCCGTAATCGCGGGGGCTCAAACGGCGACGGTCGCGGCCGATTCGACGGTTTGGAGTCTGAATGTCGCTGGCAACGCCAACGATACTGCCAAGGTAGTCGTCGAAAACGGCGCGACGTTGACCACCTTTTCAGGGATTGAAGTACTCGACGGTGGGCAACTTCATTTGTCCGGCGGTAACCTCGATGCCCAATATGTGGAAAACCTTGGCGGTAAGATATCTGGGAGCGGACAGATCGAAGTCGGCAACGGTCCGATCGTTGGTCAACTCGAAAACCGCGCCGGCACGATCGCTCCCGGTGATGGTATCGGTTCGCTCCGCATTATCGGCGGCTTTGCCAATCGCGTCGACGGCATTCTGGAGTTTGAATTGGGTGGTACCGCCGAAGGGACGTACGATACCATCGTCGTCGACGGATCGGCAGTGATCGAAGGTGAATTGCACGTGTCACTATTTGGCCTGGGTGCCGACGCTTTTGTTCCCCAGTCGGGTGACCAGTTCACCTTGATTTCCGCTTCCGGCGCGATCGTCGAAGACCTCGACTCGCTGACGTTGCCACTGGGGTATAACTGGGCCGTCGAATCCGATGGTCAGAATTTGTTGTTGCTGGTCGAAAGTACCGCATCCCTAAAAGGGGACTACAACCACAATGGTATTGTCGACGCCGCGGACTATACCGTGTGGAAAGACTCGATTGGGTCACAGGTTAAACTCGATGCCGACGGTAACGGTAACGGCATTATCGATGCCGCAGACTATACCTGCTGGAAAGATAACTTCGGACAAACTGCCGGTTCGGTGACGGTGAATTCCGTCCCCGAACCGGCCGCGATAGCATTGCTGTTCGTCCCGTTCCTGTTGGCCCGCCGTTGGACAACCGCAGC
>JAGQPD010001137.1 GCA_020426865.1 Planctomycetales bacterium | reverse complement strand
GGATTGGACGACGTGTCGGGCACTTAGCCCGCGCGTTCGGCATGCGATTGCTGATCCATAGTCGTCGCCCGCCCGAGGACCTGCCCGACGGTGCTCGCGCGGTTTCGCTCGCGGAACTGTTCCAGACGTCCGACGCAGTATCATTACACTGCCCGCTCACCGAAGCGACGCGCCGGCTGGTCGGAATGGACTTGTTTTCACGAATGAAGTCCTCAGCCATTCTTATCAATACGGCTCGGGGCGCGATCATCGACGAGGACGCTCTCGTGCAAGCCCTGCGGGACGGCCGTCCGCGTTATGCGGCGTTGGACGTTGTGGGGCGCGAGCCGATTGAGGACGAGCATCCATTATTGAGGCTGGAAAACTGCATCGTGACGCCGCATATGGCATGGGCCACGGTCGAGGCCCGCCAGCGGTTGATGAGCGAAACGGCGGAGAATATTCGGCGAAACATGGCCGGGCAGCCGCGCAATCTCGTACCACCGCGTTGATCTTGCTCTGGCATTGCTAGCTCGTTAGGACCGTTTCAAGCGGCAGATTCGGCAAAACCTTCCAAAGTTACTTAACTTGTCGGATTGGCAGCGCCGATATAACCCGCACAAGAGGAATACAGTCGCCGCGCATGTGGTAGGCGGCGGAGGCTTTTCCCGAGTCCCCTGATTGGAAAAACGAGCGATGTCAAACTTCGTTGCGAAATCCTGGTTCGCCTTGGCTCTTTCTGTAACGCTCTATGCGTCGGCAATGGGGCAAGGCCGTTATCCGATGGTACACATACCTCAGAACGCGTACGCGGGTGACGGGATGATGCCGTTCGACGCCGTGTACTATGACCACGATTGGCAGCCGTTCGCGGCCGCCAGCAACATCCATATGGATGACGGTCAACGGCCTAACGAAGGTGTGTTTTTCCGGTACAATCGGATCTACAGCAGCATGACCAAACCCAATCGCCAGGCGGTCGGCGCCGACCTCGGCGGCGTGCTGGCCGGCAATAACGACGGAATTTTCAACCAGTTCAACTCGCTGGGGGCGAGCATTCCGGAAAGTTCATCTGGCTGGGGAAACCGATTTGAAGCGGGTTACCTCGTCGATCAGGATGGTTGGATGATCAGTGTCGTGGACGGACCGGGCTATCACGATCAGTGGGTTCACGGCGCCAATGATGGCGGTGCAGCCGATGTTTCGGTGCTCTTTACTGATCCCTTCAATCTCCTTCTCGGTTACATCGACCGTGACGGTGACGGGTTCGACGACGACTTGGACAACGACTTGATCTTTGGTCGTGACGGGTTGGATCAATTGGATGGAAACGGGGATCCGGGCTCGGACGGCGTTCCTGAAACGTTCGTCCCGTTCGATGATTTGGACGACTTGATTCGTATCGCCACCACCTTTGACCAAATCACCGTTGACAGTCAGACGCATTTTTCGGGAGTTGAGATCACCAAGGTTCGTCGCAAGAAGCGTACCCACGGTGGTTCGTACGTCGAAGTGTTCCTGTCCGCTCGCTACTTTGAATTGGACGACCACTTCAATGTGACGGCCCTTGGGGGTGGTTTGGGAGACGCATTTTGGAACACTCGGGCGATCAACAGCCTCGTTGGTCCGCAAGTCGGCTTCCGATGGTCCCACAAGCGTGGTCGCTGGACGTGGGCTTCTGAAGGTCGCTTCCTCGCCGCCGCCAACTTCACTCGCCTGCGACAGGATGGTGAATTGGGGACGCTGCTCACCACTGGTGCCGCTGGCAGCCCGTTAAACTTGACGCCTCAATCGTTCTGGAACACTCGTAGCTTTGAACGCTTCAGCCCGATGGGTGAAGTTCGAGCGGAAATGAGCTATCAAGTTACCAAAGCGTTTTCGCTCAACGCCGGGTATACCGGGTACTTCATTGGCAACATTGCACGGGCCAGCACGAACGTCATCTACTCCCTCCCCACGATGGGACTGGGAAGCGACACCGAAGAGGCTTTTGCCAATGGTGTCCACTTCGGATTCGAATTCAATCGGTGATCCGTTTGCGTCGATCGTGCCACCCAAGCGATCAACGAAGCCGCGATGCATGCATCGCGGCTTCTTTTCGTTTGCGGTGTTGTCTGACGTAGATGATCGGATTGTTACGCCGCTGTCGGAACTCGGTGGGGGGGCGGGGGCAATTCCGGCGCAGCAATGCGGTGTTTCAATGGAAAGTCAAACAGGCAATATGGATCCCATGGGTGGTGGAATCTCGTCGGACCACCGCTCCGTTCCAAATTGAATGGATGTACTGAGCACAAACATCTTGCCGCCGGCAGACGTGATACGAATCACCCAACGTGCCGTATGACGCTGGACGATCAGAAGAAATGATGCCCCCCTCCATCGCAACGTATAAGCGTCGCATTGGCAGACAAATTCACCGGTTGCAAAACCGGAAACACGGTCTTGTACCCCGCGTTCCCCTTC
>JAGQPD010001136.1 GCA_020426865.1 Planctomycetales bacterium | reverse complement strand
TATTCATTCGACTCGAGTTTCACTTCCAACACGGCAATTCGCAACCAGGTACGCTTGGCATTCAGGCAGTGGAATGCCGCCCACGCGACCGCGGACGGCAGTATTTACTCGTACAACCGCTACACGGGTTGGCAACCGTTTGGCGATATCAAGACGCTGGCACTGCACGAGATCGGCCATGCATTGGGACTGCACCACCCGAACCAGGCGGCGGACGTCAGCCGCAACTATGCGTTTGGTATCGGTGGAGGCCTGGTGATTTCAGCTGACCAAAACAACGAAGTCATGCGTAGCTTCGTGCAACCTGGCGAGTACGACCAAACCTTGTCTCACGATGAGCTTGACGCTTTCGACTATGTCTATCCGACCGGTTTGACGATTACGGAAAACACAACGGGGGTGGGCGACATTGTAGTATCGTCGGCGTCCCTGAGCAGCTCCAATACTTGGGCACACGGAGGTGGTTCTTACAACTATCGTACTTCCAGTAAAACGGGTGGCGGACGGTACGTCACCGGATTTGTGGAATTCAACACGACATCCGGGCAACCGATCGGGTTCCGCACGCTCGGGATCAACTGGGACTATCAGAATACTTCCGCCAAGTTGACGCAGGGAATTGAGGTTCGCACGCGAGGGACCGGAAATCTCGATCCGGTGTTCCATTACGACGGGCCGGCTGCCAACATATTCAACAACTACTCGACACTTGCCGTCGGCAGCAACTCCAAGGAAGACATCCGCCACACTTGGAGGAATCCTTCGGGCGGGCCATTTGCTGGGCTGATCCACGTGGGGGTGGAACAAGACGTCTACGATTGGACGGTCGTTTCGGCCGAAGTGATTCACCCTGACAATTCCCGAACGGCGGCCCCGTTGTTGTCGTTTCATGATTGGAACAATGTCGGCTCGATCGCCGTTCCTGCAGTGGAACCGACAGCAACGATCTCGCTGGATTCACAAAGTGGCGTTGCCACCGTGATTGCGCCGGACCAGACCTTCGGAGAAGAAAAAATCCTGGGACGCGGAATCCTGCTAAGCAACAGTCAGGCAGTCCCGTCGCAGATTTCCGATCTGATGCTGGTCGAGGTCGATGGAATGGGATTGGGGGTCGCCGACCTGAATCGCGACACATTGGAAAGACTGCGGGCGGACGGCAAGGTGTACGACGTCAAGGAATGGCAACCGACCATCGTCGACAATGGTGAGCGGGTGGCGTTGATGTTGGAAGGATCGGGAAGTGGGTTTCCGGGACGCGTTTTCGACATCAATCGTCCCGACCTGCTCGATCAGGAATTGATGGTCGTCGCCACCTCAAAGTCCTCGGATGCGGTGGTCACGACCTATGCCTTGATCGGCACGCCCCCCATCGCAGGCGTTACCGGCACGCCGACGCTGTTGGGGGACTATAACCGCAACGGCAAGGTGGATGCCGCCGACTATACGGTGTGGAAGGACAACTTCAGCTCCACGGTTAACCTGGCCGCCGACGGTAACGGCAACGGCGTCGTCGACGCGGCCGACTACACGGTATGGAAGGACAACTTTGGAGCGACCACGAGTCGGTCAGTGACCGAAGCCGTGCCCGAACCGATAATGGTCGGCTGGATGCTCCTGATCTGTGGGTGGCTGGTCAGGCATCGGTCGTCCTAAAAGGTGTGCAAACCGTTTGTTAGAGGGTGTGAATTGTCGGCACCGCGGCACAGTGTCAGCTGGAGTTAGACCTGTGTCCGCGGCTACGATGGCTGTCCATCCTAGTGACACCCCAGCGGCATACCCCAGCCGTATCAACCTTCGTGGCAGCAACCGTCAAACATTTGTGGATCGCTGGGACGGGCCCACTCGGGAAATTCAGACCAATCGACAAGGCGCCGGACTTCCACTCGGTAGATCTCCGGCGGCGGACAGACTCCCATGCGTGCGCGACGCTTGGCAAGGCGAATCAGGGCCTCGGGGTTCATTTCGACCGTCGTTCCTTGATCACTGGATCCGTTGGACTTCATGGGACACGCTCGCTTTCTGTGGAAAAAATGATGACCAAGTCGCTCACTGTCGCGCGCCACAACGCCCATTTTTGGCGTCCCGGTCGCCGCAGAATCGCTACAAATCGGCCCTCTCGCCCCAAATCGCGGTTGCTCAATGCCAAGGCCCTTATTGTTGGGCAAAGCTCGTACCGCTTGAACGCGAAGATATGCTCCCCGTAAAATGCAGGCGGAATAACAATCCGCAAAATGATGACTCAGGCCGACGCAAATCGCCGAGTGTCACGGCTTAGCCACTTCATACCGACAAAGGTCCCCCACATGCCGAAATACCATGTACACCGATCGATCAATATCTCCGCGTCACCAGAAACCGTGTATCAACACGTCGCCGACTTTGGCACGTGGACCACCTGGTCACCGTGGCTGTGTGCCGAACCACAGGCGACGGTAACAGTAAGCAGTCCATCGTCCAAGGTTGGAGCTGTCTACTCCTGGTCGGGCGACGTGGTTGGTGCCGGCGAAATTGAACATCAGCATCTGCAGCCGGGCAAATTGATTGAGGACGAGATTCGATTCACAAAACCATTTCGCAGCAAGTCCAAGGTGTCATTCGACTTCCAGCCATCCGGCGACGGTACGACCGTCACATGGCATATGCACGGTTCGCTCCCGTGGTTCATGTTCTGGATGGTATCGCAGCTCCAAACATACATCGGGATGGACTACGAGCGGGGCTTGAAAATGCTCAAGGAGTTGATCGAAACGGGCAAGATCCAATCCAAGACCGAGGTGCGTGGCGTGGAGGAAATCGGGCCGCTGCAGATTCTCGGTGTCCGCCGCCAGTGCCAATCCAAGGATATTGGGGAGACGATGACCGAAGCCTTTAACGTCGCCCACCAAAGATTGTGCGCCGAGAATATTTCGTACCAGCCTGCGGCGATTTCCGTCTATCACAAGGTGGACGTACAATCGCAAACATTTGACTTCACCAGTGGCTTCGTCGTACCATCGCCGCCCGCCAGCTCGCCAAGCGGCCTGCAAAGTTGGTCGCTACCTGCCAGCAAGGCCTTACGAGTCAATCACGTCGGTCGTTACGATCACTTAGGCAACGCCTGGAGCGCCGCCTACCAGGTGGCCCGGTACAAGAAGCTGAAACAAAGCAAGGCAGGTGCCTTTGAAATCTATCGGAATGACCCGCAGACGACCCCCGCCCCGGAACTCGTAACGGAAGTCTATCTACCGCTCCGTTGACCGTGCAACAAACACCCTCGACACGCGTATTCGTTTCGCTCTCATTCGTCGATCGACGGCAAACCAGATCACCGGAGTTTTCATGGCACACATCTACGGACTTTCCGAGGAAGAGACACACGTTGGTCGCATGGCACGCGACTTGGCAATCGAGTCGGTTTTGCCGTATGCCGGACAAGTCGACAGCGAAGGCCGGTTTCCGGAAGAGGCATTCAGCGCCTTGCGGGCAAACGGGCTACTAGGGCTGCACGTCCCCAAAGAATTCGGCGGACTCGGACATGGTCCCGCAGTTTTCGCGGCGATTGTCGAGGAAATCGCCAAAGCGTGCGGCTCGACGGCAATGTGCTACGTGATGCATATCGCTTCAACGTCGTCGTTTATGGCATCACAAACACTCGCCGATCGCGACTCGTTATTGACAGCCGTTGGGGCGGGGAATCACGTGTCCACGCTGGCCTTCTCCGAACGCGGTTCCCGATCTCAGTTTTGGGCGCCTCTGTCGCAACTGACACCGCAAGGCGACGATTTTGTTACGACAGCCCACAAATCGTGGATCACCTCCTGCGACCACGCCGATTCGATTGTCTCCAGCGCTCAAATGCCAAACGCTGACTCACCGGCCGATGTGACGTTGTACTTGATCGACCGGCGAACCGAGGGAGTCACAAAGACCGCAAGCTTCGACGGATTAGGTCTGCGCGGCAATGACTCTGCACCGGTCGACTATCAGAACGTGTTTGTGCCGAGCGGACGACTGCTGACGACACAAGGTGCCGGTTCCGGTATGATGCTGAATGTGATACTGCCATGGTTTTGCGTCGGTACGGCGGCCATGTCGCACGGACTGTGCCTGTCAGCCATTGACGCAACGACCCGACATCTGACCGGGCAATCGTTTGCGCACTCGGGAGCTGCCCTTCGTGATTTGCCCAACCTCCGCGCTCGACTGGCTCAGATGCTGGTACTCACGGAACAGTCCCGTTCGCTTCTACGACATACCTTAGTCATGCTGGCTCAACCAGATGAAACGACACCGTTGTACGTGTTGCAGTCGCGCATGGCGGCATTGCAGGCGGCCGTCGATGTGACCGACCTGGCGATGAAAACGTGTGGCGGTGCCGCCTTCTCCAAGCACCTCGGTATCGAACGCCAGTTCCGTGACGCACGTGCCGGCTGGGTCATGTCGCCGACCGTCGATCACTTACAGGAGTTTATTGGTCGAGCGTTGGTCGGGCTGCCGCCGATGTAATGTAACCCAGCCGTCCCCAGCCGTTCCGTGTCGCTCCGCGAGACTTTGGGACGGCTGAAAAGTTACCCAGCTGTCCCCAGCTGGTCCGTGTCGCTCCGCGAGATTTGCAGGGCCTTGAGACGGCTGGGACAGCCGTGCAACATTGGCAGCCGTGGACTGCTGACTATCCGAAATAGGCTTGCCCTTCGACCGCCTCGCTCAGGGGCCCGAAACCTGACTTTCGTCCTGGCATCCACTGGCGCAATCCTTCCAAGTCCATCATTTCGCGATGCTGGGGATTGTCGTATGACATGGAGAACAATACGTCAAGCCACTGTCGTTCTCGTTGAGGATCAAAATCTTCGCGAACGGCGAACACGCAGTGGTCGAAGGGATCGGTTGTGGCAAGAATGCGGTATTCGCCCGGGTTGATCGTGCCATCGGTCGTCCATTGGTTCCAATTCAGGTCGAGCATGGCGCAGGCATCGGCGTTGTTACTCATCATGCTCTGCAAGGCCTGCAGCTCTCCCCCCACATGATCGCCATGCTTGCCAACAAGGACATCAAACCGCTGAACTTGAAAATCGACACCGGGGACCAGACCGGCGCGCTGAACGAGCGCGATCGGTATGAGAGTCGCTTGTGGCGAATCGGCGGCGCCGACGGCCACCGTCTTGCCTCGAAGATCTTCCGTAGTGTGAATCTCGCTTCCAGACGGAACAACCAAATGCGAAACGCGATCTTGATCGGTGTCGCGCATGGCAATGGCTCGGCACTTCCCCTGCGTTTCACGTTCGAGCTGGACCCATGCCAAGGGCGAGTTCCAAGCGATATCGATATGTCCGTGCTTCAGGGCGTGGACCTGACGTTCGTAGTTGGTGTAGAACACGACGTCGATGGGGCATCCGTTCTGGGCGAAGAAATCTCGAATAATATCCCAGATTAGCGAGACTTTGGGGTCGTAAAGAACGGCTCCCACGACAATTGGCATTTGCATCGCAGCTCCCTTAAAATCATGATATTTCCGAACGGGAAGTGTAGCACCGGCAGCGTCGCTTGAGAACCACGACGAGATACGGCAGCTCCGAGCGGCACTCCTCCCTGCAGCGGGAGAATCAGGTACAAT
>JAGQPD010001135.1 GCA_020426865.1 Planctomycetales bacterium | reverse complement strand
CGAGGCGATCGGACGCACCCTAATTCTAAACTGTCACAAAGCACTAGGGCGAAAGGTCGTGCGACGCGGGCTGCTGTAGTTCGGTGACACGGTCGTGGTAAGCACCGATTACGTCGCGGCGACTGAGCATCCCAACGATCTTGCGCGAATCTTCGGTGTCGACGACGGGAAGATAGTCGATGTTTTTTTGCGTGAAGCGGCGCAGGGCAGTGTGCAGATCGTCGTTTACAGTCACGGTCAAGACGGGCGAAACGGCAATATCAGCGGCCAGGATCAACGACCCTGCACCGTTGCCCATCAGGACCGCGCGCAAGTCACGTAGCGAAAAGATGCCGGTCAGCCGGTTTTCGCGATCAACCACCGGGAAATACGTGATTTGTGAGTAGGAAACCAACCGCATGATCTCCGTGATCGGCAGGTCTTCACGAACAAAATCGATCGGTCGGTCGGTGTCCAGCACGTCGCGAACGTGGATCTGTTCAAGCACGTCGATCACGAAATCTCCGGTATGAGCAGGGCTATCGAGGATGCTGTTGACCTGTTCTTCGTACAATGTCCACTTGGAGGAAAGCAGCGCCGTGTTCATGATCGAGACCAGCATTAGGGGGATGAGCAGGCCGTACGAGCCACTCATTTCGCAAACCATGATCATGGCAGTCAGCGGGACGCGTGCGACGCCGGCAAAAAATCCTCCCATACCGACCAGTACAAAGGCCTCGGGGTTTTCCAACGCTCCGGGAAAGACTTGATTCACGATCTGGCCGTAGGCTCCTCCAAGCATGGCGCCGATGAATAAGGAAGGGGCAAAAACACCGCCGCTACCACCGGAAGAGATCGTCAGCGAGGTGGTGACGATCTTGCCGATGCAGAGGATGGCCATTAATGTCAAAGTCAATTTGCCATTGATCGCCAATTGGATCCAACCGTAGCCACCCGACATCAACTGTGGCAGCCATAATGCGATGATCCCTAGACCAAGCCCGCCGATGGCCGGTTTGATCATGTTGGGGACGGGGAGCTTCTTGAAGACACGGTTGCGGAGTCCGTAAAAGATCGTCACATAGGCGTATCCAGCGACGCCGCAGACCACCGCGAAAAGCACATAAAACGGCAGTTCGGAAATGCGATCGAATACCAGGGAAGGGGGAGTATTGAAGGCGAGTCCCTGGCCGTAAATGGCGGCGAACACGGCGTAGGCGGTGATCGAGGCAATAAAACACGGGATCACGGCGGCGAATTCCAATGCCGTCGAACCATAGAGAACTTCGCTAACAAACAACGCGCCTCCCAGCGGCGCGCGAAAAATCGCCCCAATCCCTCCTGCGCCACCGGACAACATCAGCAGTCGCCGCTCCTGCTCCCCAAGTCCGATCCGTTCGGCGAAGAGCGAACCGAAGCCCGCACCAATCTGCGCGATCGGGCCCTCGCGGCCAGCCGAACCGCCGGTGCTGATCGTCACGATCGACGCAATCGCCTTGACAAATGGAACACGAGCTCGGATGCGTCCTCCCAGCCGGTGGAAGGCCCGCACCATGGCGTCCGTTCCGTGCCCTTCTGCCTCGGGCGCCAGCCCATAGACAATCATCCCGCAGACCAGTCCTCCGATTACCGGGACGATCACCACCGCCCACCAGTGCGTCGGCATTTGCATGGCGTGCAATGCCGGCTCGTCACCCGCCGGCGGCGGATAGTATCCTTCGATGTGTCCCAACATGAATTGCTGCAAATGTTGCAACAGAAAGAAGAACGCGACCGCTCCCAACCCGGCCACAATCCCCACAATCGGACTGAAGAGAATGAGTCGGCCGGATGCCTCCGTGTCAAAGATCGATCGAAAACGATTGGCAACGGTATGGAAGTACGACACGTTCGTGGTTTCGGTAAATGTTACAGTTTGTTAATCTGACAATTTCATCGCACAAGTTGCGAGCCCCCGAGTATAACGCTCGACGCCCGGCTGCCATCAGCGTAACACGCGTCTACTATCCGTTGCACGGCGATGGTGCGTGGCAAACGCGGGTGGACAATCATCCCCGATAAAGCCCGTACTGAATCCCGTGTTGTGCCAATGGCACGAGTTCCGCTGCTGCCTTCTCGCCCCAACCCTCTCCCCCATAAGGAGTTG
>JAGQPD010001134.1 GCA_020426865.1 Planctomycetales bacterium | reverse complement strand
CGTTGCTCGACCAGCAACCCCGCTACCCTTTTCCAGATAGCTGTTCGGTGGCGTCGCCCCCGTTGCCATATGTTGATCCCTCGGTCCGGAAATACGCTGCAACAATATCCGCAGTGACACAACACGGAACGACCCCTTGAGCTCACTCACTCAAGTACCGCGGGTCGCCAGCCGCCAAACGCCCCCCCCCGCGCCTGTAATGGAACATTATAGGCAAGATCGACAAATCCGTCACATTTCGTGCGGAATTCCCGCCGATTAAGCCTGGCGGACACTTCCGTCTTCCGCTCTGTTTCTACTTATTAGGTAACGACGAACGAAGTCCAGAGCCTGTTTGGCGGCCCGAGGCACAACGATATCCGGATGACCGCCGGTCGATCGGATTTCGTCGATTACCTGCTCACCGGTCGCTAAGGCAATCACGATTTGCTCGTCAGCCAGCCAGGTTACTAAGGACCAATCGGCGCCGGTCAACTCCCTTACTTGATCAGCCCACTGCCGACACATCGCAACTCGTTGGAGATTCGTCATTACATCTTGCCCGTCATCCGCCGAAACGGCACTCGAAGACCGCATCGAAGATAGCGGCATTGCCAGAGGTGACTGGCCGGCGACGAAACCGCCCCGGAATACGCCTACTTCTTCTGGCGATTGCGCGATCATGCTGGCCAGCATTCCCTTCGTACCAACTTCGGCAACAGCGAGCGTCCGGCCAAGTTGGCGTAGACTGCGGAGCACGACGTCCTGCAATTCGTCGTCGCCGCTGCCGTAAACAAGGTCGCCCAACTGCTCGCGGATGAGCCGCTCGGTGGGCGCGATCAGCAAGCGACAGTTTTCTGCCGATTCGGCCCGAGCCGTGATGCGCAGCGTGATCGTCGCCTGGTGCACCGTGATGCCCACCATCGGTTGCCGCCCGCGACGAATCATGTCCGGTAACATACTCTCCAAATGGCTCTCGCCAACGCCAAAACAGCGAAGAGTATGGTGCACGATGACATGCCGCACGCCGGCGAATTCCATAATTCGAGGCGTCACCGAATCGTGCCACATTTCGAACATCTCGGCCGGTACGCCGGGCAAACAGAAAATCCGCACCGTACGCCCTTCTGTGATAACGGAGTTGTCGCGGTTGGCAACTTCGAGCAACAAGTCGATGCCAGGTGCGGTTCCATGCGGATTGTCGATGATCAGGCTTCCCTCCGGAAACAACGCCTGCACCCGGTTCCGCTCAGGCATCTCCCGATGGCGACTCGTAAACAATCGCTCAATATGTCCCAATGCCTCGGCGTTTTCAATGAGTCGCCGGCCCGTCGCTTCGGAGATGGCCTGCCGAGTCAAATCGTCGGCCGTCGGCCCAAGTCCCCCCGTCACCAAAACCATGTCAACTCGCTCAATCGCTCGTCGAAAGATTTCGACGTTTCGCGATAAGTCGTCGCCGACCGTCGTGTGATATCCGACGACGATTCCTAGCTCCCCCAACTGGCGACTGATCCAGGCACTGTTCGTGTCCACCCGCTGGCCGCTGGTCAGCTCATCACCGATCGCAATCACTTCAGCTATCATCACGGCTCCAATTCCTCAAAGGCTGTCCGAAACGACCTGTCCCGATCCGGCCGCAGGCCGCTATCAGTGCTGTCACCGCAAACAAGTCTATCGCTCCTAACTCGCCATTCCGTCGCACCATTCCGCCCCGGACCATCGAACCCTCGTATCGACGTATCGACGTATCGTCGAGGCTCACATTGACAGCACCCCAGACCGGTTTCTATGATTC
>JAGQPD010001133.1 GCA_020426865.1 Planctomycetales bacterium | reverse complement strand
CCTGTTGGTAGGTAGCTGGCTCAGGCCGGTTTTGTTTGAAGAATGTCGTTGGGCATCTGTCAATATCATCGAGTGTTAGGGGCCGCACGGTGGGAGCGTTGGTTCCCACCTGTTTGGTGAACTTGATGAGGTTGACGCTTGGCTGCGGTTGGTCAATTCGCTGAACGATAATCATTGGGAAATCGTTCACGACTGTTGCGTTGTAGGAGGGAAACTCATCGCTGCCGAACACAAGATCAACGATAAGCACTCCTCGCCTCTTCACGATGACTTGAAATTCAATCGCCGCAGCATCCGAATTAACGGTGCCTTCCACAGCGAGGTGCGGGTAGCTATTGATTTCGGCCTGCATCTCGGTGTCTGCAAGTCCAAATGTTGGGAAATTGCCGTTGTGTTGGTTTGCAAAGTAGTAGAAGTTTTCACAGCTTAGCTCACTTGGCTGACCAAAAAAGGTAAGGCCGTCGTCTAGAACTTGAGGGAAAGCATCGTTGGGCCCCTCCAATCCATAGATCGTCGGGCCAAAAAAAGGAAACTGAGGATCGTCCGGAAAGTTGCCTGAGGCGTAAAAGTCCGGCGGAATACGTAGTTGACGAGGACGATAGGGTCGACGGGATGGTAATTCTTCCCAGTTCACGGAGTCCTCAGAAATGAAAAAAATCGGAAATGGCGAGCGTCGTCGGTGGCGGAATGGGAATCGCGTCTGGCACGGTGGCGCGTGTCCCGCGATACGGTGGCCGCCTTTTGTCGAAAGGAACGCGTGAGCGTTCCCTCCTTCTACCTGTGGCGTCGGCGGCTGCAGTCGGAAGAGTTGGACGCGGCTCGTCGGTCAGCGCGGCGTCCTAGCTTCCTACCCGTCGAGGTGCTCGCCGAGCCTCGGACCGCCCCGAGTTGCCACCACTTGTGCGATCTCGTCGTGGGTGCGTTGGTCTGCCGGGTCCCACAAGGAGTGGATGATGCCACGCTGCGGCGATTGGTGCGCGTGCTCCGCGAGGAGGGCGTGTCATGCTGAGCATTCCCTCGCTGGTGCGCGTCTACGTGCATGTCGACCCAGTGAACATGCACTGGGGATTCGAACGATTGGCGGCGATTGTGCGAGAGCAAATGGGTTACGATCCGCTCAGCGGTCATCTCTTCGTGTTCCACAATCGACGTGGCGATCGCATCAAGCTGCTTTTCTGGGATGACGATGGATACGCCGTCTTCTACAAACTGCTTCAGGTTGGCGCGTTCCGTCTACCAAGTGTCGCCGCCGATCAATCTTGTATCACCATGACGGCCAGCGAGCTGTCGATGTTGCTGTGGGGGATTGACTCCGCGTCCGTGCGACGTGGTAAACGCTTCTCGCTCGACAAGCAACATGCGTCGATCGCGTCATCGTAATTTGTCGCAACCACGCGGTGTGAAAACAATTTGAAATTATGTCGTGTCACTGCAAGCTCGCAGTGACACGACGACATAGTAAGGGCATACAGGACGCGTTACCCAACACAAACACCGAATTCTTCTCGCTGCTCGATCCGAGCACGCTCGCCGATGACCCGGCATTGCTCAAGCAATTGCTGGCAACCTTGCTACAAATGCTCGCCAAGGAAACACGGCGCCGCGAGGAAGTTGAGCGTCATATCGATGCGTTGCTCAAACGCATGACACGATCGAAGTCCCTCGTCTTTAGCGATGGCCAACAACTACTGTTTGATCTGGACGTGGAGTTGAATGAGACACCTCCGGAACCAGCAGTGGAATCCAAGGACGACGAACCGAACAAGTCAAAACACAAGTGTGGGCCACATGGACGTCGCAAACCACCGGGCGATTTGGAAATCGAGGAGATCATTCATGATCTCCCCGACAACATCAAGCAGCAGTTTCCCGAGGGAACGCTCGTGGCGTTGCCGGACGTGGTGACGTTTCAGTACGACTATCGCCCGGGCAGGATCATTCAGTTGCGGCACGTGCAAAAGAAGTACGTCACGATCAAGCACGACTCGGGGCCGAGTGTCTCGGAAATCCTGGAGCCGATTCCCGCTGGGGCATTGACGCCGGAGGCCACCGAAATGCCGCCCGTCGGTCCCACGGCGACCTCCGCGACTCAGGAGACGGCAACAGTTCCGACTCCGAACGCCGAGGTAACGAGCCTTGCCACGCATGAAGATCTTGTTGGTGGCACGGACGTGGCTGAGAACACGACACCGGCCGAGGAGCAACCCGCGATTTCTGGCGACTCCTCGGGCACGCCGCGTTCCGCGAAACGACGCATCTTGCTGGCGCCGAAACAATGCGTCATGTCCTCCTGCCTGGCCGCTCCCGGGTTATTGGCCATGATTTGGCTCAACAAGTTTGGCGACCACCTGCCCCTGTACCGGCAAGAGGAAATCACGCGTCGATACGGAATTCATTTTGCCAGATCAACCTTGTGTGACTGGATGCTCCAACTTGCTGCGGAGCTTACCCCCTTGTACCAGCTGATGGTCGCGGAAGTCTTGAAATCGCGTGTGATCCACACCGATGACACCACCGTTCAACGGCAGGATCCCGTGACGAAGAAGCGTTCCACCGCGCGCTTTTGGAACTATGTGGGTGACGAAGAGCATTTGCTCACGGTGTTCGAGTTCACCTTGACGCACGAGCGCACCTGGCCCGCTCAATTCCTGCGGGACTTTCGTGGCTATTTGCAGGCGGACGCGTACAGCGGATGCGACGGACTCTACCTGGACTCGAACGGAAGAATCGTGGAGGTAGGTTGTTGGTTTCATGCTCGTAAGCGATTCAAAGCCGCAGTCCCACAAGACGTGCGTGCCACGGTGGGGCTGGCGTACATCAAGCAGATCTACGCCATCGAACGCAAGCTGCGCGATTGCAAGAGGGGCGAGTGGGCAGAGTTAAGTGTCGATGATCGCGCGGCGCGCGTGGCGGAGGTTCGCACGGAACTGACGGTCCCCATTCTCCAGCAATTCGAACACTGGCTTCGTGCCACCGAGAAGGCAGTATTACCGAAGGATGCACTCAGCGATGCGATTCGCTACACACTCAACCAATAGGATGCTCTGAACCGCTTCACGCACTGCGGCTTGCTCGATCCCGACAACAACAAGGCAGAACGGGGCCATCGCGGGATCGCCATTGGCCGAAAAAACTGGTTAATGGTGGGAAGTGATCGTGGTGGCGAGGCTGCGGCGATTCACTTCAGCCTGATCGCGTCTTGCAAAGCCAACAACGTGGACCCGTTCGCGTATCTGGTTGACGTCTTGACGCGACTCCCGGTCACGCCGGCGGATCAACTTGACACGCTGCTGCCGCACCGTTGGCGTCCACGGCCGTAGGCCCGCGGCCCAGGGCGAGCGAGAGTCGTCCTCGGTCGCGGTCCAGTCACACTTCGTCCAGGGCACCCAGGCCCCCCCTCAGGCCACTCATGCGGCGGCTGAACCCCGGGCCGACGCAAGGCGTCGGCCGCCAAATCACCGACGCATTCGACCGGACGTCTACCCTGAGGCAACGCCAGTACATGAGACGACACCACTTTCGAGGCCAATTCCACCGCTGTAGGTGACGCTTCATTGGGCGAGACTCCTTTTTAATAACACCCCGACCTTGGGGAGAGATGCCTTTTCTCGTGAGGGTTCGAGTTTGACACATCGCCCCGATGTCAGGGTGGTGGTTCGAAGGCACGGCATACAAGGAAGAGCAAACTCTCATCGTGAGAGTTTGCCTCGGCTGATCCCGCGACATGACCGAGAGCCCCCGCGCATCCAAAGAACAGTCGGATAGAGTTGGGCGTACCCTTCCGGGAGGTCTTGGTTATCGTGACGGTCGGGGCGTAAACCAAGTGGGCAAACAATGGGGGCTTAACAATGGTCTTCCGAGCGATGACAAGTCGCCTACTGGCATCAGCAGACATAGAAAGCGATGCCCGTGCAAAATGCCAGGAAAGGTCATACAGACGAAAACGTTGAGGTGAATTTGGGACGGGCATTGTCGGGGACGCGACGTGCATGATCGACCAGGTATGGAAAAGGACGAGCGAGCGTTTTATCCAGCGTGGCTCAGTCATTCGATGCAAGGAAATGCCGCTCATGACGCTCGGCTGGTGGCTGCCATGGAGCGTCACCGCATGATTCACTTGCTGACTTTCAACACACAGCACTTTGTTCGCTACCGCCAACCTGACCGTGCTCGATCCCCAGGTAAAAAAGAAGTGGCCAATCGTAAGGGCTCATGGCAATCTAACCCCTTGTTCCAAGTCTGCCTGTCCGGTATATCCAAAATAAGGCTAGAGAAAGCAACGCTCCAAGATGTGGTTCGGGCACTACAGAACCAACGCGAATTCGGTCGAGGGTACCATTCCAGTAGCTTCCGACTGGGTTGTCCCCAAAATAAAAGAGAACGTCAATCATCATCAACCGTGTCAAATCAACGGGCGGAGCCTGAGTTGAAGGCGGCAGAATGTCGCCGAATTGGAAGACCTCTGTGTAGGGCCCGGAGGTTTGCGGTAACGTGAGAAACGCAGCGTACGATGATCGATCGGACTCGTCCCGGACGAGAAAACGAACAAATGACGGCACATTTGAACCGTCGAAAGAAGAGAAGTCGAGAAACACAGCAGAATTCATTCCGTTTTCGGTGATGTCTAGCGTGTGGGTTTTTTCGTCAAAATAATACGCAATCGAAAAGCCGCCGAATCCTGTATTAGGTAGGGGATCACGGATTTCAGCGGAAAGCGTGGACGGCAATGACACATTGGCGTCGAGTCGAGAGTAGTCGAAACGGGGACTCCGAGCCGCCAAGTAACGGGTCATGTTGAATTGCCCAAGTGGGACGGACGATTCGAAGTTTGGACAATCAAACCCATTGCAGAACACGTCCTGTGACACGTCAAAATCGTCTAACACAAATGCCGCATGAACGCTCGCAACTATAACTATTGAGAGCAGGACAGAACACCACAATTGCGTGAGCATCAGTCGTGAGGCAGATAGCCTAAACTGGCATGGGGCATTCATAATTAGCAAGTCCAATCGGAGAGACGATCATTGACATTGATTGCAGGGCGGACTAAGTGTTGTCTGTAAGTTCGGAGGTGTCGCGGGAACAATGCAATTCCAGACGCACGCATCAGCCTCATCGACCTTGCCATTGTCATCC
>JAGQPD010001132.1 GCA_020426865.1 Planctomycetales bacterium | reverse complement strand
GTCGTAGATGCCATCGGGACCGCCGTCGGCCCCCGTCGTCCCCACGTCTCCTTGCGGATTATTACGCCGATACCACAGGCTCACCGAAATATCGCCACTACCAAAATCGGGAGCGTTTGCCAATGGGATGACGAGATGATCCTCCGGTATCGTGAGGATCCCGCCGTCCGAACCGGACAGGAACACGCCGGCGGTGCCGTCGACACCCGCCCCGAGCGTGATCGTGCTCGTGGCACCGGTCGAGGCGGCATCATGTCCGTTGTTCGTTCGATCCAGAAACGGATCCGGACTTTCGAAATCGTAGAAAGCGATAAGGTCGGCGCGCAACTCATGCATATGTGTACACATTGCCATTGTCGTGACAACCAACATCAACAACCACGATACTGAAGGAAGTGCAGAACGTTTCATCGTTTTCTGGTCCTTGTTAGCCGCTTCCGATTTACTTCACGTAGTCGACATCACCGTCGACATCACCCTCGACATCACCGTCCACCTTGCATCGATCACAATCGCCGCCCTCTCTGCATCGCAACGAAGGCCACGACAAACGGCAAGCATGTGGCCGGTTCTGGGATCGACGAAGGCGACAGGGACCCGTCATACAGCCCCCGCACTTGATCGGGTGTCAACACTAGTCCGAAAAACGCCAAATCGTCAATCGAGCCATCCGACGTCGCACCGTTGGCTCGACCGATCCAAAAATCTTGTGAAGGAGTCACATATCCGCCAGAGATATTCGAAGGGACGCTTCCGGCGCCAAAGGTGACGGGTACCGCCGATCCGTCGATGTAGAGCTGACCGTCGCCACCCTTTCCCGAACGATCGCCGAATGGTGCTTGCGTTTCAAAGTCATCATACCCCAGCAACTGCGCTTGGGAGAAGTTTGCGATCGAGAATAATGCGAGCAATACGGCCGGCAGAACGATCGAGAATAGGAGACGGCCAATTTGTGTTTCCATGAGCGGTTACCCATTCGATGCCAATCATGATCAAAATATCGAGACATGCCTCAGTCTGTTGGGCCAATCGAAACCAAAAGGACTCCTAGCTGCAAGATCCGAATCGGAATCCACGACGACGGCGGATGACCACGCCGGCAAGCAACGCCGGTCCGAACAACAGCACGCCCGTAGCCGGCTCAGGGACGGTGGCCACCATGGCGGCGAAGGAGCCGGCCCCGTTTGCGGCGTCGTAGATTCGTTTAAATGCCGCGTAGTCGTCACGGTCATTATCGCCATCGGCGTCGAAATCTCCCCGAGCGTATCCCGCCGCAGTCGAAAGTAGTGGAAACTCCGTCAACAGATTTCCGCGAAAGATCGCCCAGTCGCCGTTGTTTACGATACCGTCGAACGTGAGATCCCCCAGCGGGAACGGGTTTCCGTTGTTCCCGACATACTGCACAGCAATGGGAAGCTTGTCGCCATTGGCGAACAGCAATTCCGCAGCAACATCCTCGAATGGACTCTTGCTCCACACATTGCCCAGGCCCAAGGTGGCGCCGTCTGCCAGCGCACCGCCATCACCGCCGGCCCCTAACTCACTCAAGTCGTGGCCCGACGGATTGACTGTATCGGTCAGCACGATCCAATCGTCATCACTATCAAACGAACCGCCGCTGGAAGCGTCAGCATTGTCGGAAACGGTTTGCCACGCCGCGACGTCGAGTCCACCGACCCGCGACTTCAAGCTGTACCCGATGACACCGTCAATGGTCTGGCCATAGTCATTTGCCAGACGAATATTACCCGTGTCACGATTCACTTCGAAGGAAATACGGGGCAGGGGGCCAGCTGGAACGAGCGCGGCCACAGCGGATGACGACAACTCCTCGTCCCAGATACGCACATCGTCCAGCATCCCAACAAAGTTGGCAGCGGGGGGATTCTCACGAGCCCCGGCGCGAATCAACGAGCCCGTTGTATTGATCGTGGTGTCGAGCAGACCGGAAAAATTATTGATGTCGGCGTCAAGTTGGCCATCGACATACAGCTTAACGTCGTCCACACTTCCCCCGGCGGGCAAGGTCACGGCAACATGATGCCATTGATTGTCATTCACAATAGTATTGCCAATCGCGAAACCACCGGCGACTTCCAGTCGCAACGCCCCCGGTGTCCCAGATGCGTCGTGGTTGACTCGAAATGTGAAGCGGGCCCCCGTCGCTTGTTCTCCCCAATTGACGATCGTCAGATTCCCGGAGTCACCGGTACGAAGCCAGGCCGCGATCGAACGCGCACCGTCGCCAGCAACACCGGTATGCGCGTCGGTCTGCAGGAAGGCATTATCTTGGGACGGATCCAGCATAACGGCGGAGCTTGTCCCGGTAGGGACGGGAGGTAACAGGTTGTCAATCCAGCCAACCTGTCCGAGCAAGATTGCGTCGGCATCGGGCGAATTGAACAGGGAACTAGCCGTCTCGCCCGCGCCCTCGTCCAGCGACCATTGAACAACCTGGGCGGCAAAGGCAAACCGAGCACACAAGATCGTGCCAAGAATCGACGTAGCAACTGTCACGCGGAAGCGAATCGGCATGGTCTTTCTCACTCTCGTTCAGTTCATGCGTCAACAGATTTGGCCAACGTTCGTGCCACAAACACGGACAGGCCATTCGAACCGGTAGGGAAATGGCGGTACGAATAGGGACTTACAGGTTACGAAGACCGATGCCGACGGTCAAGGATGCGCGGTCGATTTATGGACAAATTCCTCCAATTCTCGCAATCTCGCACGTTCACCGGCGCACCGGCGCCGAACTCGCCGATCCGCACTGGCCATGAGTTCCCATTCCGGGTATCATGTGGTGGCACATAGCTTCCCCACCCGCTTTGCCCTGGACGCAGACAGGAGTGAGTCGCGTTATGAAGGAAATCTTTGCCATCACTTCCAGCGTCATCAGTTCCCGGGCGCGACTTCGCGGCCTCCGCACTGGCCTCATTTTCGCTCGGCGCAGTGGTTTTACGTTGGTCGAATTGCTAGTGGTCATTGCCAT
>JAGQPD010001131.1 GCA_020426865.1 Planctomycetales bacterium | reverse complement strand
GTGATGAGTAAGTTTCCCGACAGCCTGATCGCTCGAAAATGCGGCACGGACGTTGCCGATCAGGCGGCGCGGCGGGCCGCAAACGTCTTGGCAGCCGGCCCAATCGGCTCCACCGCATATCATTCTGCCCTTCGCGAATTGGACAGCTGGCTTCGAGCCGATCAACATCTCCGCAATCCAGGAAGGTCGGCGGATCTCGCCACCGCCGGAATCTTTGTCGCCTTACGAGACCTGAACGTAAACCTAAAAGCGACTTCAATGTTTTCAAACGCTTCACCATTCCTGCAACACGACCAATCAACTTCCTTATGAACAACAAGCCGAAAATCGACCCTTCGTCCTACCGCGTACGGCTGGAAAAGGACTATCTTGTTTTCAGCGCCGCACACTTTATTACCTTCAACGGCGACATCTGCGAGCGTCTGCACGGACACAACTACCGAGTCGAGGCCGAAGTCGAAGGGCCATTGGATGAAAATCATTACGTCATCGACTTCATCGCGCTTCGTGATCTTCTGCAGGAAATCTTGGCAGAATGGGACCACCGAATGCTGTTGCCGACGCGACATCCGGAGATTCGTGTTACCAGTGACGAACGGGAAACGACTGCCACCTTTCGCGACCGACGCTGGGTCTTCCCCAGTGGTGACTGTGCGCTGATCGACATCCCAAACACAACCGCCGAGAAACTAGCCGAGGTCATTGCTCAGCGGGTCCACGATGGTATCTGTGCCCGACATCTGCCAGCGCCGCAGGTTGTGCGTGTGGGAGTGGATGAAAACCACGGGCAATGGGGCATTGCTACGCTTACGTTCTAATCCGGTCATTTCGCGTCCGCTCGAAGTGCTGGCAGTGCCATCGCGCAATGGCAACTGATCAATCTTCGCACATTCAATATTGTGATCACGCGGAAAGGTCGATAACCGAAACGGCTTGATTCCAAAACCAGGATCCCAGGGACGGGGGACGTATGCAGATGGGTAATCTGACGAACCTACGCAAGGCCGTAGTCCTATTGAGTAGCGTCAGTCCAACAGAGGCGACGATGATGTTGGCGCGACTGGACCCACAGCAACTCGAACTTGTCGCGGCGGAGTTATCGCGATCAACGGCACCGATCCCGCAGGAGCAACACGACGTCGGGGAGGACTTCGTGCGTGCCAGCGGCTATCGGGCATTTGGCAAGGCGCGCGAGTCGGATCTGCCGTCAACCTCGTTGGGTCGTGCCGCTGACAAGCGGTCCGGCCAGGACGACGACCAGTGGGTTCCGCTACGCCGTCTGCAAACGGCTCCGGCCGAGCAACTTACGGAAATATTGAAGTCGGAACGGCCACAAACGATCGCGTTGGTGGTGTATCACTTGCCGCCAATGGTGGCATCTCAGGTGATGGCAAGTTTGTCATCGGACGTGCAAGTTCGCGTGGTTTCCTGCATCTCGACGATGGGAGTCGTCGACCGCGAGGTGCTGGATCTTGTCGACCAGACCGTGGCAGCGGAATTGGAGCAACCGCAAAACAGGACCGTACGCCACGACAGCGGAACGGTGCGGCTAGCGAGGATATTGAATTATGCGGACACGTCGACCGAGCGGGCGTTATTGGAGAACTTATCGCAGGAAAACCGCCGGCTCGTAGATCGAATCCTGCAATTGATGTTCGTCTGCCGCGACTTGGATCGCATCGGGGCGTAGCGGGATGCCACTGAAAATGTCACACGGCTGTCCCAGCCGTCGACCGACCAACTGGGGACACCTGGGGAACCTCACGGTGCCACGAATTCGTGTTGGCTGCCGTCTTTGGCGTCGTTGATGGTCGCGGACCAGACAACTTGCAGCGCGGGATCGAGCACTTCGATGATGGCGCCTTGCAGGCGGTCACCGCAGCAGTCACCGCGATTGAAAACGATGATTTTTCCGATTGGCTGGCTTTCCTTCAGCCGCACTTGCCACCACGGATAGGATTCAGCCTTGGTGTGGGTGACGGAGCCATTGGCGTAGACCTGGTCGGTATTGCCGTCGTAGGCCCGTTTCGGTTCGCCGTTGTAGTCGACCGAGGACTGCGAAGCCTCGGAGCCCGATTCGATCGGTTTGGCATCGGGAAAGCTGTAGACCTTCACCTCAGCAAGAGACAATATCTTGTCACCACCCGTTAACCGAACGCGGACGACCTGTCCTTGAGTCAGAGGATTGGCAAGAGGTGAGGCAGCGGCTTCCTGCTCGGGTTCTTTAGCGGGTTCGGCGGGGGGAAGTGGTTTGAAGCTGGAAGCCAGCACGACTTCCGTTCCTTCCAGTGCCGCGCGCAGCGATTGGGCACCGTCTTCGGTAACTTGCGTCTGCCAGAGATAGACTTGTTTGAGTGAAGGCATTTGTTTCAGAACATCCAGCCCTTGGTCACTGACTTTCGTGCCGTAGAGGTTGAGATATTCCAGTTGCTTCAACGGCAGCAAGTGCTGAAGCCCGGCATCGGTGATAGGAGTATTCTCCAGGTGCAGCTTTTTCAACTCCGTTAGGCTTACCAAGTGTTTCAGTTGATCGTCCGTGATTTGAGCACCTTGCAGGTAGAGCCAGACAAGGTGTTGGACATGTGACAGCTGTTGCAGCGCGTCATCGGTGAGAGGTTTATCGAGTCTAACGAATCCGGCTTCTTTCCATGGGACGCTGGCGGCGACCGAACGGACGTATCCACCGAATTCTTCGATGGCGGCGATCGACTTCTGTTCGGCCTCGTCTTCAGCGGCGTCCGCCAACGGGCTCGCACAGCAGCAATAGCCGAGGACGAGCAGAGCGGAGAGTAGGGAGAGTAGGAGGAAGTCGCGTGGAGCACGATTCATAGTGAAATTCCTCAATGCAAGTGGTGCGATGAAATCAGTTTTGCGAACTGGAACCTGAATGACGTTTGCGGCAACGGTGCAAACGCAAGCAAGCACGGCGATCGCAGCCTTTGCCCATTATGCTCAGAATCACCGGGTCACGCCAAGTAGACAATGCGAAGAATTGGCGATTGGCCGCGGGCGAGCCACAGTCCCCTACACGAATCACGGGGGCAATGTTACCATGCTGTGGATGAACGTAAGTCCCATGATGCAACAGTATTTGGATGCGAAGGCCGCGTGTGGAGACGCGCTGCTGCTATTTCGCATGGGAGACTTTTACGAACTATTCTACGAGGACGCCAAACAGGCGGCCAATGCCGTTGGGCTGACGCTCACCAGCCGGGATAAAGGGACCAATCCGATCCCCATGGCTGGTTTCCCGCACCATCAGCTGGAGGGGTATCTCGCGAAGCTGATTCGGATGGGATTCCGAGTGGCGATTTGTGAGCAAGTTGAAGATCCACAGCAGGCCAAGGGGCTGGTTCGGCGGGAGGTCACGCGGGTCGTGACGCCAGGGACGCTGACGGATGAAGAGCTACTGGATCCCAAGGAGAGCAACTATCTGGCGGCGGTCGTGTGGTCATCGCGAGCGGTCGAGGAGAAGCCGAGTGGTCGGAGATCGCGGCAGGGAGAACCGCAGGTAGGAATCGCTTGGGCGGAGCTCTCAACGGGCCGTTTTTTTTCCGCCACCGTACCGGCGAGACAATTGGGCGATGAATTGACCCGGATCGCGCCGGCGGAATGCTTAATGGCCGAAGGCCAACCTCATGGCCTGCCAGAGATTGGCAAGACGATCACCATCACGCGCCGCCCGGCTTGGGTCTTTGGGCGCGACAACGCGCTGCCGGCACTGTTGAAACATTTCCAGGTCGCCAATTTGGAGGGGTTTGGCTTTGACGACGGCGATCAGTTGGGACTTCAAGCTGCTGCGGGCGTGCTGGATTACTTGCAGGAAACGCAAAAGGCGTCGCTGGAACACATTGACCGCTTGACGCCCTACCGAGTTGGCACGTGTCTGGAAATCGACCAGGCAACGCGTCGCAGCCTGGAACTGACACGGACGATACGGGATGGCGCTCGGACAGGATCGCTCGTATCCGTGTTGGATCGCACGGTGACCGCGATGGGATCGCGATTACTTGTGGAATGGCTGAACAGCCCATTGACCGATCCCTTGGCGATCGGACAGAGACTTGACGCCGTGGAGGAGCTTTCGGCGGACAGCCAATTCCGGGAGGCACTGCGAACGCCGCTGCGCGGGATCTACGACATGGAACGGCTTTTGACGCGAGTGGCGACGGGACGGGCGACACCGCGTGATTTGTCGTTCATTGCCAGCACTTTGCGCCTGCTGCCGGCGATCCAAGCAATTTTGGCGGGCCGCAGCGCTGGCCGGTTAAGTGAGTTATCGCAGTTGCTCGACAGCTGCGAGGATTTGGAGCGTGCTCTATCCGAGGCGTTGTGTGACGAGTGTCCGCTGCTGGCCCGCGAAGGCGGGATCAT
Source organism: Planctomycetales bacterium (assembly GCA_020426865.1). Lineage (GTDB taxonomy): Bacteria > Planctomycetota > Planctomycetia > Pirellulales > Pirellulaceae > JAGQPD01. The sequence continues at coordinate 233 of JAGQPD010001131.1, read as the reverse complement.
TCGGCCAGGATATCACCCGCCGTTGGATCAACTGCGCGAATTGGCCAGTGGGGGGAAAGAGTGGATTGCGAGGTACCAGGCCGCTGAAGCGGACCGGACGGGGATTACCAACCTGAAAATTGGCTACAACAAAGTCTTCGGATACTTCATTGAGATCACCAACGCACAGCGAGACCGTGTCCCAATCGAATATACGCGGAAACAAACATTGAAGAACGCCGAGCGCTACGTCA
>JAGQPD010001130.1 GCA_020426865.1 Planctomycetales bacterium | reverse complement strand
ACGGTCGGGAGCTTTCATGATGTAGCCAACCATCTTCCAACGGTCATATTTTTCTCGTGGTATGTGAAAATAGCGTGCCCATTGGGGAACGGCCTGGTCAAACACCGCCGGCAACTCGTCGACCGCCGCCTGCGGTGGAATGTCGGTGTAAATTGTTACGTAATTACCAATCAGCCGGCGGATGCCACTGTCAGACACGCGTTGGTTATCAATCCGTTGCTCCGTGACCGGCAGCTCCGGGCGATGTTCCTCGGTTGGGATCAACGACGATGTATCGTCCCCAACCAATAAGTCGGCCAACGATTTTCGCGGCTGCGGGATCGTGCGGCCACCGCTCGGTTCGGTTGCCGCATTCGAGCTCCCTGGCGAATCCGTGTCGCGACCGGCGACCGGCTTCGAATTCAACTCGGTGGCCGTCGGCTCAACGGTCCCTCCCTCCGCCAAGGACTCCAACTCCGGCTCCGACTTGCTCCCGGGCAATGGCAGATTCGATTCCACAAGCGTTGGTTCACGCACATCGGTGCGCGGGGCATCGATCGGCGATCCACCCGCGCGCGACGATGGCTGCGGCGACTCCTGACTGACGACAATCGCTTCCGTGTCCGGTTCACTTTCCGTGCAACCACACGATGCCACGAAACCCAGGGCCACCAAACTCGACGCCACGAAACGGAGCAACACCACCGACCTCGTTTGCCAATGAACCGGCGATTGATCTTGGCAACAACGGGACACAAGCATCGGTCGCCAAATCGTCGGGTGACCTGTCACCCGTTGACTTGTCACCCGACGGCGCTTGTAGGAATAAAGGGCCATCGGATTTGTTTCTATCGCCATTGCCGGCTAGCCCTCAAGGTTGAGCAATCCCGCATGCAACTCCCGAACCACAAAATCTGGTCTCGTGCGTGTTCCGGGCAGCGTTGAGACGGAAGCGAAATCACGAAGCCTCTAGTGTACCATCTTTCGCCACTTGACGCGCCGCGAACCGGCGGCCGGGTTACAGCGCACGTCGATATTTTTTCTTTTGTCGACCTGGCGTCGCGGCAGTTCCGGTGCCCGAAGCCTCCGGCGAAGAAGCTGCTGATTCCGAAGATGGCGGGGTGGTCGTCGAGGTTCCAGTCGCAACGGCCGGTGCCGTTACGGTGGGGCCGCCCGACGCCGCTTCGACTTCCCGGGGTTGTGCCGTTTCGAAACCGGGTATCTCGTCGCGCTTGAGCAATCGATCGATCCGCATCTCAATCCGCGTCAATTCGTTTCCCTCTTCAGGCGCCACGAACGTATACGCGACCCCTTCGCGGCCCATCCGACCCGTCCTCCCCACGCGATGCACATAATCGTCACAGAATTGCGGGATGTCGTAGTTGATGATGTGCGAGATACTGGAAACATCGATACCTCGCCCCACAACATCGGTCGCGACCAAGATGCGATACTCGCCGCTACGAAACCTCTTCATCACTCGGTCGCGAACCGATTGAGCCAAATCGCCGTGGATGCAACCCGATTTGGAAATCCGCCGCGATAATCGCTGATAAATCCGCTCCGTCCCGCGCTTCGTGCGACAAAAGATGATCGCTTGCCGCGGTTGCTCGCGCTTGAGCAGCCGTATCAGCAATTCATATTTCTTCTCGGGGTGAACCGTAAAGTAAAACTGCTCTATCGTCTCGACGGAAATATCCTTGTCGGAGAAGTCCAGCTTCACCGGCTCACTCATGTAGCGTTCGGCCAACCGTTCGATGGGGCGGGGGACCGTGGCACTGAGCAACAGCGTCTGGCGCTCCCGCGGGCAACGACGAAGGATCTTTTCAATGTCGGGGCGGAAACCGATATCGAGCATTCGATCCGCCTCGTCCAACACAACGATCTTCAATTGACGTAAGTCAATCGACCCACGTGACATGTGGTCAAGGACTCGACCCGGTGTCCCCACGATCACTTGCGGGCGTCGTGATAGTTTTTCGATCTGTCGCCGAATCGGCTTGCCGCCGTAGATCGCCACGCATTCGAAGGAACGCCTTCCAGCGAGCTTGACGAATTCGTCGTGGACTTGCACGGCCAGCTCCCGCGTCGGTACCAAGACCAAGGCCTCAATCCCTTTGCTCTCGCTGCGAGATTGCAGGCGCTCCAGAATCGGGATCGCAAACGATG
>JAGQPD010001129.1 GCA_020426865.1 Planctomycetales bacterium | reverse complement strand
GGCAGTTGATCGCCACGATTTTCCCGGTTCTCGATCACTTCAATATCCAGGCAGCCGTCTCCGCCGGAGTGGGGGTTCCCTATCCCTATTTGGCGATGGCTACGTTATACTGCTTGATCTACACCGGGATCGCCATGTGCTTGGCGTTGTTTCTGTTTGAGGATCGCGATTTGGCATAGCGGGTGCCTGGGCGTGTCGCGATCGGTCGCGAACTCCAGAAGGTGCCGTGATGTCGAGAGAAGATCAACAGTGGCGCGAATGGATCGACCAGCTGGTTGACGGTCAGAACGATGCGGTGACAGAGTTCTGGAATGAATTCGGTCCGCGATTGCAGGCCCTCGCTGCCAAGCATCTGACGATGCGAATGCGAGTTCGTGCGGAGCCGGAGGACATTGTGCAATCGGCCTGCCGGACGTTCTTTCGACGAGCCCAAGAGGGGCAGTTCGAAATGCCGGACAGCGATCAGCTCTGGCGGCTGCTGTACGCGATAACGTTGACCAAAACTCGCGAATACGCCCGCTTCCACAGCCGTCAGAAACGCGGCGTCGACAAGGAACAACGGCTCTCGCCGCCGACCGGGAAGAGTTCGTTTCCGGGAATGGACTTTGCCGGGGCGGAACCGACACCGGAGGAAGCGGCACAATTCGCTGACGACCTGGAGGGGCTGCTATCGGCCTTGGACGACGAAGAGCGACAATTGGTGAACCTCAAACTGCAGCAGTACACCAACGACGAGATCGCTCAACAGATGAATTGTTCCGAACGGACCGTACGGCGTATTTTGCAGCGGGTTCGTACGCGATTGCGCGACATTCTCAACGAGTCGCGTTGAAGCCCCAACCATTCAGTCCTTTCGTAAGCCATGGAATCGGAATTCGCCAACGTCGACGAAGCGGTGCGGCGCGATTTCGAACGGGCCTGGCGCGAGGGCCTGCCGCACCCGATTGAAAGTGTGTTGCCACCGCCGGATGATCCGGCGTTCTTGGGAACGCTGGAGGAATTAGTGCACATTGAGTTGGAGTTTTTGTGGCGACATTGGTCTGCCCAACCTCCGTCCGGCTCCGAGGACGCCGACAAAGACGGTGACGGCGGGCGACCGGCTCGCATCGAACAGTATGTGGATCGCTTTCCGTTGCTGACGGATGAGGCCATCCTGGGACGACTGATCGAGCAGGAATACGGCGTTCGAGCACAATTCGGCGATCGGCCGACACGACAAGAATACGCCGCGCGGTTTCCCCGGATGTCGTTGGATGATTTGGACTTGCCGTCAATTTCCTCCAAGGCGAAGCGGCCAACGGATGAGGTCGTTGCCAAGCGGGCGAGCTCGACGGGATCCGCCGTGCTGATGGATGCATCCGCTGTGCAGCGCGTGTGGGGGGATTACGAGATTCTTGACGAGTTGGGTCGCGGCGGCATGGGCGTTGTCTATCGTGCGCGGCAGCGGGCTGCAGACAGGATTGTGGCATTGAAGGTGATACGGGAAGATTTCCTCAAGTCGTTGCCGCGGAGCGCTCGTGCGGGAATGATGGAGCGTTTCCGAAATGAATCGCAGGCGGCGGCAAGACTGGATCATCCTAATATTGTCACATTGTTCGATGCTGGCGAATTCGAAGGGCAACCTTACTATTCGATGCAGTATGTCGATGGCGAAAGCCTCTCGGAAATGGTCCGGCGCCGCCCCTTGGAGACTCGACAGGCGGCACGCTACATGGAGATGGTTGCTGCCGCCGTGCATTCAGCACACGAAGCCGGTGTCTTGCATCGCGATCTGAAGCCGCAGAACATTCTCGTGACCCGCCGCAGTGATTCGCCAATGGTCGCCGATTTTGGGCTCGCCAAATTGGCGACAGTGGAATCAGAGCTGACGCAATCCGGTCAGACATTAGGAACGCCGTCGTACATGGCCCCCGAGCAAGGTCGCGACGCCGCGTCGGTGGGGCCAGCGGCGGATATCTATGGACTGGGAGCCACGCTTTATCATTTAATCACCGGACGGCCCCCGTTTCAGGCCGCCACCGCCGTGGAGACCTTGCGTCAAGTTCTGGACGATGAACCGGTCTCCCCGTTAATACTGAATCGATTGATCGATCGCGATGTTGTTACGATCTGCCTGAAGTGCCTCGCCAAAGAACCGGCGGCGCGCTACGTCTCGGCCATGGATCTGGCAAGCGATTTGCAGCGTTACTTGCGCGGTGAGCCCATTGTCGCGCGGCCGATCAGCACAACCGCAAGGGTCATCCGCTTCGCACGACGCAAGCCATTGCTGACAGCGGTCATGGCGGTCGCGGGCGTTGCGATCCTGGCGGCCTTCGTCGTCGGTGCCGTTGGCTATCGAAATACGGCCATCGCCTTACAACGTGTCCAAGAAAGTCAAGAATCCCATCGCCGGACGATTGAAGATCTTTGGCGAATTGTCTCTGACACGAAGTTCTTTCGTCAGCCGCACGCGCGGGAGTTGCAGTTGAATCTGCTACGGGAATTGCGGACCCACTACGAAAAAATGGCGAGCCAAGGGGCCCGCGATCCACGGTTGATGATGGACCGTGCCAAAGCCAGTTATCGCGTCGCGCGAATTGGTGAAATGCTTGACGATACCCACGAACAATCTCGTCACGCCTATTCCCAAGCATTGCAGCTCGCCACCGATGGTTTGGCGGCAAGTCCCGATGACTCCTTGTGGCAGGTCATCAAGTCGGACGTTCACATCGGGTTGGGACGTGTTCACGTCCAAATGCGGGACTACGACGTGGCCTTGGAAAATTTTCGACGGGCGATCGAACTTCGTGAATCGCTGGCACACTCATTTGCAGACGCTCGCGAGTATCGCCGCCTCTGGGCCAATGCCCTGATGGACAGTGGCCTGGTGATGCGCCGGATGGCGAAACTCGACGTCTCAGCCCAGTTGCTCGACCAGGCTCAAGCCATCCGGCTGTCTCTGCTCGCGGAAGATCCGACGGACAATGTGGCTCGCAGCGATCTGGCAATCGGCCAGTTTGATCAGGCCCAGCTGGAACTGGAATTGGGAAACTGGTCGCTCGTCGAGCAACACGTGCAGCAGGCCATTCCTTACTTTCAACAGTTAATTACGATGGAACCCGAGGATGAGTTCTTTCAGGATGGTCTGATCCGCTGCCTTCACTTGCAGGGACAGGCAAAGATCTTTCATGCCGATCGAATCGAGCAACTGGGGCAGGCGAAAGATGCCAGACAGTTACGGGTCGATGCCGACGCAGACTATGAACGGGCGATCGAACTAGCTCGCGAACTTGTGCGGCGCTCGCCGGAGATCCTGGGCTATACCCGCGAACTGGCAGGGCTATTGATCGACCGTGGCACGTTAGCCCGTCAATTGGACGATCTGGAAGCCGCACAGACCTGTCTCGACGAGGCCATCGCCAGTTTGCGTCCATGGTCCGCGACCGACCGGTTGGATGTCGGTGTCCAGCGCGATCTCGCCGCAGCGTTGCGCGGTCGGGCGGCCGTTGATGTTCGCCACCAAGACTTTGTTGCCGCTCAACAGGCACTGAAGGAATCGTTATCGATTATTTCGCCACTACGTGAGCAATCGGCAGGCACCGATCCCGAAATCCTCGCCGAATACGAAGAGACGGGCCGACTGCTGGATGAAGTGAGCCGGCACGAGTAAGAACCTTACGTCATAAAATGGATTGTATGCGGTTGCGAGTTGTAAATACCTCGAGCCACAAAGTATTGCG
>JAGQPD010001128.1 GCA_020426865.1 Planctomycetales bacterium | reverse complement strand
CCGACTACACGGTTTGGAAGGATAATTTTGGGGCAACCAATACTCAGCTTGCCGCGGTTCCCGAACCGACAGGTCTTGCGTTGGCCGGTACGCTCGCGATCGCATCGCTGTTGGCTGGGCGCCGGCATCGCAGCCGGACTTAGTCCCGAACGAACACATGCAGGCGAATACCTCGAACCTCGAGGTATTTGCCCAATCCGCCGTCGTTCCCCAGTATCTCGGCATCTTGGTGATGCTGTGGCTCCGTGAGAAAACCTCTCGGCGCGGGAACAAGATCTTGCGGCCGACGCTGCTTCCCTCCTCAGGTTCACCTTCAGCGGCCAGTCGGATACAATGCGCTTGAGCAGCCCGGCGTATTGTTCGTATCTGGGGGCCTGGTATGGGCTTGGCGTTCCTGACATCGCAATTCGGCGTCAATTCGAAAGTACTCAGTCGCATGCGGCGGCGGCTTTGGTCGTGGCCGATCTTTGTGGTCCTCTTGCTGCTGGTGTCGGGGTGGTGGGGATTGCGGCGACTGGAGTCGTCCACTCGTCAGCTGGTGGGGACCAATCTGCAGACGGTTTTGAATGCCGATATCACGGCCTTGCGTTTGTGGGTGGAGCACGAAACGTCGATGGTTTCTGTTGCGGCGAATGATCCTCAGGTCCGCGATACGATTGTGGAAATGAACCGAAATTGGTCGCGAAACCCTGAGGACTCGAAGTCCAGTGATTGGCTGCGAGATCCGTTGTTGGGCAAGTTGGCCGATGCACTGATTCCGTGGCAGCTTGAATTTGGTCATGACGGGTATCTCGTCTACGACGCTGAAGGACGAGTGTTGGCGGCGAATCTTGAGGAGTTGGTGGGGCGCGAACGGATTGCGGGACACGAGTCGTATTTGTTGCCGGCGATGGGTGGCGAATCGACGTTGTCGCGTCCCTTCCCCAGTGCCGTGTTATTGCCGGACGGTTTGGGTGGTGTCCGTGCCGGGATGCCGACGATGTTTGTCGCCACACCCGTACGGGATGAAGCGGGAAGTGTGGCGGCGGTGCTCGCCTTTCGTTTGGATCCCAAACGGGAATTCTCCGAGATCTTGACGGTCGCCCGTCCGGGAGAATCCGGAGAGACCTATGCCTTCGACAGGCAAGGCGTGATGATTTCAGCTAGTCGGTTTGAGAGTCAATTGCGGGATTTGAGTCTGATGTCGGATGGGGAGGGAGCAACATCGATGTTGTCGGTCGAGATCCGCGACCCGGGCGTCGATTTAACTCGCGGTGGTCGAGCGACGTTGCGGCGAAACAAGCAGCCGTGGACAGAAATGGCGACATCCGCGATTGCCGGTGAAGCGGGACAGAACTTGCGTGGTTACCGAGATTACCGTGGTGTTCCGGTCGTGGGAGCATGGCAATGGCTCAGTGATATGGACATGGGGGTGGCAACGGAACTGGATCTCGCCGAAGCGTATCGGCCGATGCAAGTCGTCCGGACATCATATGCCATATTAATGTCCATTTTGGTGGGGCTTGGAATTGCGTCGCAAGTTTGGCTCGTATTGGCCAGTCGTTGGCAGCAAGCGGCTTATCGTGCGGTTGCCGAGGCCAAGACGCTGGGGCAGTATGCATTGGACGAGCAAATCGGGGAAGGGGGCATGGGCGTTGTCTATCGAGCTCATCACGCCTTGCTGCAACGTCCAACGGCCGTCAAGCTTTTGCGGGAGGACAAGGTTGACGAAGCAACGGTTCGACGATTTGAACGGGAAGTGCGTACGACCAGCAAGCTTGGACATCCCAACACGGTTGCGATCTACGATTACGGACGAACGCCTGAAGGTGTTTTTTATTACGCGATGGAGTACTTGCCGGGGATGACGCTGGATCGAATGGTGGAACGCTTTGGCCCACTGCCGGAGCGACGCGCGATCCATTTACTCCGGCAAGTATGTGGCAGCTTGAATGAGGCTCATCAAATGGGGCTCGTCCATCGTGACATCAAGCCCTCGAATATCATGGTGACCTATGTCGGTGGCTTATACGATCTGGCGAAAGTGCTTGATTTTGGCCTGGTCAAATCGTGCGATGAACCGGAAAATTCGCACCTGACGATGGTGGGGACGGTGGTGGGGACGCCCTACTACATTTCCCCTGAGGCGTTGGAGCGGCCAAGCGAAATGGACGCCAGGTCCGATATTTACTCGCTGGGCGTCGTTGCCTATTTCTTGTTAACCGGACGGCCGGCGTTTGAGGGTGAATCGACGATGGAGATCTGCAAGAAGCATCTGTGCGAAAACCCGTTGCCGTTGTCGGCTGCGGCTGGACGCACGATTCATCCCGATCTGGAAGTGTTGCTCTTGCGGTGTCTCGCCAAGGATCCACGCGATCGCCCGCAGACTGTGCGGCAGTTGATGCGTGAGTTGGACGATTGCGAGGCCGCGTTTGAATGGACTGATCAAGATGCCGAACTTTGGTGGTCGACCAACGTCCTCCATCGCTCGCAGGATCATTCGGAAACATCGACCATCCGCGTTGCGGGCGACGTGACGGGCGTACTCGATACGAAGACCGAAAATGCGTAGCCAGGCGTCGGGCCATGAACACATTTGCATCGCCAGTTGCCGAGAAACTTGTCGCTCATCGTGGCTATCCCCAGCGCTATCCCGAGAATACATTGCCGGGTTTGCTCGCGGCGATGGAGTTGGGAGCTCAATTCGTGGAGCTCGACGTGCAACTGTCACGCGATCTCGTCCCCTTTGTAGTTCATGACTCGAATATGTCTCGCACCGGGGGGGCCTCGCTGGCGATCGCCGATCACAACGCGAACGAGGTTTCCACATGGAGCGCCGGATATCATCAGCGGTTCGGCGACGAGTTTGCTGCGGTGACGGTGCCGACGCTTGAACAATTCAAGACGCTGCTGCACCAGTTTCCGTCGGTCTGCGTGTTCGTGGAGATCAAGCAACATGCGATTGATGTGGCAGGTGAGGAAACCGTGGCCGGGGCCATAGCGAGCGTCCTCACGGACGTCATGCACCAGGCCGTGGTGATTTCGATGAATCAGCAGGTGTTGCGGCGAATGCGCAGTGAATTTGGTTTTCGCATCGGTTGGGTCTTGCCGCAGGGGGGCGAAGAACGCCACCGATCGGCCATTGATCTGTCACCCGAGTTTCTGTTTTGCGACGTTGTTTGGCTCGACCAGGTAGACGTCGAACCATGGCAGGCGGATTGGCGGCTGGCAGTCTATACGATCAATAATGCGGCCATGGCTCGGCGCCAGTGGGCGCGTGGAGTTGATTTAGTGGAAACCGACAACTTTGGCGATATGTTACCGGCGCTAACGGCTGCGGGCTGATGACCTCAAGCGTGGGATGTACAGGATATGTTCGCGGTCTTTGCCGCCTGTTTCCGATTGACGGGCAACGAACAAAGGAGTGTGCATGGCGCGTAGTATGCAGGACTGCGACATCCTGGTCGTTGGCGGCGGCATTCATGGCGTAGGCGTTGCTCAAGCCGCTGCAGCAGCAGGATATCGAGCGGTGTTATTGGAGCAACGTCGTTTGGCGGCGGGGACCTCCAGCCGGTCGAGCAAGCTGATCCACGGTGGTTTGCGGTATCTCGAGTCTGGCCAGTTTCGGCTCGTCCGCGAAAGTCTGCGCGAACGAGAGTTGTTGCTGCGCTTGGCTCCGGGACTGGTGCATCGACAGCCGTTCTACATTCCGGTTTATCCGCACATGTCTCGCCCCCGCTGGAAGCTGACGATCGGTTTGACCCTATACTGGCTGTTAGGAGGGATGGAGAGCGAACTGCGATTTGGCAGCGTACGACGCCAGGACTGGGATGAGCTCGATGGATTGACAACGGACAAGCTGCGGGCCGTGTTACGGTATGTCGATGCACAAACGGACGATCGGGCGTTGACGGAAGCGGTTATGCGTTCGGCGGAATCGCTGGGAGTG
>JAGQPD010001127.1 GCA_020426865.1 Planctomycetales bacterium | reverse complement strand
CGAAGATCCCCTGCAAGAACCATTGATTGTCCTGCAAACGCCGAAACAGCCAGAACCGGCATCCGCGTTCGTCTTCTACGCGATAATAGTCACGCCGGATGGTTGGGCCTCGCCACCATCCCGTTTCAATCCGTTCCGGCCCCCAGACGCGGCGAATTTCATGCCGAACCTGCTGGTCGGTGAAACTCTGCAATGTCAACGCCCCTTCTTCCGGCACGGCATGGACGGTGATCGAGCGCGGTGGTTGTTCGATGTGCAACGGTCGAGGGCCTGTTTGACGATGATGCCGCAGCGCCGCATCACTTGAACCACGCTGACCCGTCAGTGGCACATAACGAAACGATCGTTCCACTTGTGGTTCGGCCAACAGCCGAATGCCATTGACAGCGTCCATCCCCAAGCGGCTACTCAACCGATTGATCAATTGTGTCCATTGGGCAGACGCTTCGGGCGACACGTCGAATAATAATGACCGCTGACGCTCGTTCATCGGCGCCGTCAATTCGGCCTCCAGCAACACCGAATCCACGCCCCATGGCAACGACTGTTGCTCCAACTGCAGTCGCAACAAGTCCATCAACAATCGCGACTTGGTGACCGGACGATACGTCCCTACCTGAAACTGTGCCTGACGGCGGTAATTGCCTGAGTGATCCAAACCGCTCAAATAACATTGCAACCGCAACACTCCCAGCTCCTGCTGCTGCAATCGTCGACACAACTGATCGATCAACGTCGCCAATACTTGCTCGATGACTTGACGGTCCACAACCGGATGCTCGAGCATCCTCTCGACCTGCAACGGCTCAATGACTTGATGACCAACTATCGTCTCTTCGCGATAGCCCAACGCTTGATCCAATCGCTGCAACAGGATCTCGCCAAAACGGGCATTCAATCCGCGTCGGGGCAACGCCAATAACTGCTCAATGCGTTCCACCCCCAACTGCAACAATAACGCCACCACCCGATCGGGCAACCGTAACGCCTGAACCGGCAACGGCCGCAACGCCGCTTCGCTTTCGCCGGCCGCCACAATCCGCGGCGATAATGTGCGAACAGCACGCAGCGGAATCGTTGTGCCTTGGATCGTGACATCACACCATGGACCGTCAGGTTCCTCGGGGCCAAAATGAGCCAACGCCCAAGCAGTACCGATCGTATCCGCAACCGACACCCGCACCGCGTATCCCGATCGTGCGAACCAGGCCGCCAACCGATCGGCCACCGCCAGTTCGCCACCTAACCCTGTGGCCGTATGCGTTACATCCAGCCACAAACACGATGGCTCCGCCGTGCTCTCCAAACCGACCAGCGAACTGTACGCCTCACATTGTGCAGCCAAACTTTCCAATGCCTTGCGGTCGGCCCGTGAATCATGAACCCCAAAGCGGAATGGTGGGCGAGCTCCCTGGCGGCGCAGCGCACTGGCTTCCGACAAAGACATCCCCGGCCGCACGCCCCATTGCCGTGCAGCCTGGCTGAGATGCACCACCAACTGACCACGCCGCGCATCGCGAGCATGCAACACCAATGCACTCTGCCTAAGCTCGGGCTGCACGACGATTCGCCGCT
>JAGQPD010001126.1 GCA_020426865.1 Planctomycetales bacterium | reverse complement strand
CGGCGGCGTCAGAAGCGGCGTCGGCGGCAGCATCGGCCGCTTCCCCTGCTTTTTCGGCAGCACTGTTCGCCGCATCCTTCGCACTATCAGCCGTCGGCTGGCAACCCACGGTCAATGCTAACCCTAACACAGCCAAATATCCAAGCTTACGCATGTTCGGATACCTTTCTCTCTCTTTGCAGCAATTAACACTTACAGCACAGTTACACCCCGTGCCTGTCTCTCTCCATACGTTAGATTCGCTTGTTGGGCGAAATATTCCCGTGAAAGTAAGTATTTCGCCCGCGTGCAAACAACCTTGAACCAGAATGGTAGAGAAAGCAGAGAATAATGCCAGCCCCCTATGGGCCAGCCAACGCCGACAGGGGCTTAAAAATGGCGTATAATCGTCGGGCGGGCGGTACACAACCCTACCCCAATGGTAGGGATTGGGTGGAATGTTCGGGCTCGTAGCGTGAGCACGCAGGAGAAAATCATGGCACAGAATGTTCGGGTTCAGCGTGGCGGGTCGACCCGATTCGCGTGGCGAGTCACCTTGGCGGCAATCGCGATCCTCGAAACGGGCTATTCGCTGACATTGGCCCAAGTTGCGGCTCCGACGCGGTTGATTGAGCAAACCCGCGTTGGGCAGGACGGAATTACCGGGCCGGAGCTACCAGCGGCCGAGCCAGAATTACCTGCCAAAGGCGCGCCACGGTTTACGCGACTGTTGCGCGACGAGAAAAACCAACCGCGCGCATTGCAGACGTCCATCTTGCGTTTCAGCAAGACGGACGGAGCACATACGATTGAAGTCGATTTGATCGGTGCGATCCACGTGGCTGATCCGGAGTATTTCGATCTTCTGAATCGGGCGTTTCCAAGTTACGACGCCCTTCTGTTTGAACTCGTCGCCCCCAAAGACTTCAAAATGCCGGCTGCCGGAGAAGCACGCGCCAACAGCCCAGTTTCCAGCGTGCAGACCGGTCTGACCGATGTCCTGAATCTGACGTTTCAGTTGGACCGCATCGACTACCAGCGCCCCAATTTCGTCCACGCTGATATGACACCCGAACAATTTGCACAATCATGGAAGGATCGTGACGAAAGCATCACAAAAATGTTCTTTAGGATGATGGGCCAGTCGATGGTTCGACAGACGGAAACCGCCGGCACCGGAGACCTCCGCACGATGGTGGCCTTGTTTTCCAAAGACCGTGACTATCGATTGAAGTGCCTCCTCGCCGAAGAATTTGCCGACGTCGAACGTTCCGTCACCGGTATCAACGGTAGCGATGGTTCCACGCTGCTGACCGAACGCAACAAGAAGGCGTTGGAAGTTTTGCAGCAGCAGATTGACAAGGGCAAACGAAGGATCGGCATCTTTTACGGCGCAGGACACATGCCTGATATGGAACGACGGCTGACGGATGAATTCGATGTCGCAGCCACGCAGATCCGTTGGATTACTGCTTGGGACCTGAAGCGCCCCTAGCGCTCACAACTAGCCCTCGCAAGTGCGCCGAATCGCACGCATGCTAGCATGCAGTTTCTCGGACAATTGCATGATGAATTCGTTACTTTCGGGGGGTTTCTTTACAGCCGCCGAAGAATTTCGCATACTGTGGCAACTTGCGGTGTTCGGTCCGCTATTGTGTTTCCATGGCACACCGTTGGGACGATGCCGCGAGGACAGGAACAGAACTATCCAATCGATTCACGGATCAGGGGCGAAGGAGCGACAGGGATGATGCGTTTTTCAGTCAGTGAGTTGTCCACGCTTCGATGGTCATTCGAGGAAGACATTGAATTTTGTGTACAGAATGGAATCCGCGCCTTGGGAATATGGCGACCCAAGCTCTCGGATTTCGGTGAGGAGCGTGGCATCGAGTTGTTGCGTGAGCACGAGATGGCGGTGTCAAGTGTCTCATGGGCGGGGGGTTTTACGGGGAACGAGCACTTGAACCATAACGAGTGCATTGAGGATGGAATTGAAGCGGTTCGAATCGCAGCGGCGGCTCGTGCTGGATGCCTGTTGGTACATACCGGCCCGCTAGCGGGCCATATCCAGACACATGCCTTTCGACTGGCACGGATGGCAATTGACGAATTGGCCGGTGTGGCTCACGATCTGGACGTTACCATCGCGTTGGAGCCGATGCCCAGCTGTTGTTGCTCGGACTGGACGTTTCTCAATGACCTGGATCTGACAATGGAGTTCATTTCGTCGATTCGGGGTGGCGGCGTCAAGTTGGTGTTCGACACCTATCAATGGGGGAATCACCCGGACGTGCTCGCGAGGTTGCCCGAGTTGGTTCGGCATATCGGATTGGTCCAATTGGGCGATGCGCGGAAGGCACCGGAACGAGACCAGAGCCGGTGTCCACTGGGAGCGGGAATTCTGCCGTTGCGCGAGGTATTACAATCGCTGCATGAAGCCGGCTATACGGGCTTTTATGAGCTGGAGGTCCACGGTGAAGAAATGCAGGGGGTCGATTACTGCTCGATGATCTCGCAATCTCGCGCGGTGTACGAATCGTTGGTCGCGGTAGGCGGCTAGTCGTGTTGGCCAACGGCTGCGGCTCGTTGAGTCGCACCGCCTCGCGACCGGCGGAATGGGGCGGTCGGCCTAAGGGGGCGGCCGACGCAGATCAAAACAG
>JAGQPD010001125.1 GCA_020426865.1 Planctomycetales bacterium | reverse complement strand
GGCCATACGACCTGTTTACGGAAATTTTCAGGCAACGAACCGAATGCGTCCGCGGTTTTTTGATCCAGACAAAACAAGTGGAACTGATGCGGACTTTCCAAGGCCGCAAGCTGCTGCACAAGACTCAATTCGTAGGTCTCGACGCCGCCCCCTTGTTGCCCCGCAATCATTGGAAAAATCCCGATCTTCATCCGCCGTCCACTTCTGTTGAAATAAAATTCCCGTGACACGATCCCGGTAATCTGCAGCCGAACTTAGGCATCTCTTCCGCGCTGCTGGCTCGCTGGGTCCGGAAGTATGTTCCCGGCGCCGCGATACAGCGAGATGATCTGCCGTTCTGACAATGGAAAGGCGTTCTTCCTTCCGAGGAAGAAGTGGCCAAGTGAAGCATCAAGACTGCCGGGTGTGTTGACAATCCAAGGATCGATCAGCCGCAACCAGCAGGCGGTGAGTCGCGCAAAGCCTTTCATCAGCACGCGTGATCGTGGGTGTCGCACGAAACTCAACAGGAAATACTGGTAGGACCATGCCAAGGCCAGCGCTGCGCCGGCGGTTGCACCACTGGTGATTTCGTCGAAGTGTCGGAACAGGCGGCGGTGCCCGAGACACGTATATCGCGTGAAATCGAAAGGGCCGCCGTGTACCTGCTGCATGAAAGGCGTTTCTGCGTAGACGATCCCGCGTTCGACCAGTACTCGCTGTAATTCGTCGACACATCGCGGAGGGTCGGCGACATGTTCCAAGACTGCCTGGATGATGACTCCATCGAAACTAGCATCGGCAAACGGAAGGTCATGTCCGTCGCAGATGATCTCGGTCCGGGTGCCATACGAGACGTCGGTGTTCACCAATTGGATGACGGGATCGTCGACCAACTCCTGCATTCCCTTGCCGACTTCTCCGCAGCCGATGACCAACACGGTGGGGCGGGGATTTAGCGCGAGAAGTTCCTGACGCAGCCGCGAGTAGTTTTCGGGGGCCGCATAATTTGCCGTGATCTCGGGGATGAGTCGCGCAAACAGCTGTTCGAGTGCCCCTTGATGCCGAAACGTCGTATCGCCGTGCCCGATGAAGTCGATGATGGAAAAGGCACTCCGATCTTCGTTGAGCAGCACCGGTACTCCGTTGACGATCGGATACTGTCGAGCGCACGAATCGAGCGTACACAACAAATTCGACGCCGAGAGGGTTAATGGTGATCGACAATGAGGACACCGCAGCCGTGCAGAAAGTGATTCATCGAGACCGGATTTCTCCGACATGTTTATCCACGCTTTCTTTCAGATTTTATCGTTGCGGCTACTCGCAACTGTATGCCACACGCCTTGTAGCTGTTCCGCGAACATCACCAAGCCGGCTCGGGCGGTCAAACCGATGATTGCAATGCCGTTGAGTGGGTGCCAACGATGAGGGATATGCCATTTTCGGTAATAGAGATAGGCGCCATAGTGAAAGTTCACAACGGTTTTCCAGCGTTGCCTCAGTCCATTTCGCGACCCACCATGATGCTCTTCATGCAGCAACTGCGACGCCGGCACGCAGTGGATCTCCAATCCCGATTGCCAGATGGAGCGACACCAATCGACATCGTTCCAATAGAGAAAGAACTGGGGATCGAGCATCCCGGCTCGAGTGATCGCTTCGCGTCGTACCATCAGTGCCGCGCCGGAGGCTGTGTCGACCGGAAACGGCTCATCG
>JAGQPD010001124.1 GCA_020426865.1 Planctomycetales bacterium | reverse complement strand
CCTCCCAACTGCTCCGCCATGAATCGCGGCACTTCAAAGTAGTCCGCGTCCTTCACGTGACCGATAAGATGGCCACTATCAAGTGGATCTGATGCCATGCCTGTGACTACCTTTGCTCGCCTTCTACCTCGACGCCTCGTCCCATTGCTCACCACGCACGCCCGCGACACGCACCGACGGTCGCCGCCCTACAATCAATATCGTTTCCGCCAGCAACATCAGCGGATAAAACACCAGCAAGTACACACCCAACTGAAACGCCCCCGCCCGATCGCCGCGACTAATGTAGACCAGACACAACGCCAAGGGAACCGCCATCCGCGTGAACATCCCGATCACAATGTACGCCAACGCCTGCTGCGGCCCCCGCAACATCATCGCTGCCACCAACGCAATCGCCACCCCTACGACGCACGCCCCCCACGCACAACTCGCCAACCAAACTCCATGCCACCCCTGCGCCAACCACGCCACGGTCGACACGATAACCAACAACGATACGACGTAAGCGACCGACACGGCCATGATTCGCGCAGGAGAAAGCGATTGAACCCACCCCTTCCAATCCAGTCCCGTTGTCGTCTGTGATTGCATAACCGCTTGCGTGAGCCCTGCTAACGAAATCGCCCCAGGCCCTTAACAACTCACTCCCCAGCCATTTCGCCAACGTTCCCTACATGGCAGCTCGTCTTATTGCGACGACTTCCTCCCAGTCCGTTGGGCGAACTTCACCAAATGCCACATCCCCAAGCCAAACCCTAAACCGAATCCAACCAGCACAAAACAAGCCCGAAATCCCAACTGACGATCCAACAAATAACCCAGGACCCCCGGGACAACCATTTCCAATGCAATCGAAATCCCCAATGACGCGAAGGAATAGCCCATCGCCTCGCTCGAACGATCGTCTGAACCTTCTTCGCCGAAATGCGGGTCGCCGAAGCCTTGGCCTCTGCCACCTTGGTCGTTAAAACCTTGGTCTTCCAAGTTTTTTTCTAACTCCACTCCACCCGCGTTTGATGGTCGCCTGCCGGATCCGCCGGTGGTGCGGTGGGCTACTTGGCGCTTGTTTTCCACCAAAAGCTTACGGATTGGCAATTTATAGCGCGAGTCGAACATGGTCAACCGACCTGCAGAACAACTTCGTGTTTTTTTTCACAAAGTCGACAAGAATGGCATAAACCATTGCCAACAAAAGACTTAGCGTCTAGATCGCAACGATCTTGATGACAATTGTCGTGGAGCTGACGGGGACTATTCCGGAGATTCGGTTTGTGACGCCTAGGAAACGCAGTCAATGTATACCGTTTGACGGTCGTTGGCGGGAAGTAAGCTGTTTGGGCACAAGCACTTAGCATCCGGCGGGCGGCGTCGAATTCCTCCATCCCCTATCGGGGGGTATGGATTGCGATTTGCCATCAGGATGATTACAATTAAAACTGTGCGAGTGAATTGTGGGACCGAGTAAGCGCCCAGTGGTATCGGTGGCTAAGGGAGCGAAGCGGTTGGGAAACCGAGTTGCTGGCCGAGCCTGGGATGTTTACGGTACAAGTTTGGGGCATCGTCTCAAAACGAGGTCGGAACCACGTCGGCTCGCTCCCTCACCCAAGGCACAGCCGGGCGGTACGATCGTGGGATTGCCAGTGGCAGCCACGATGGTGACTGTCGGGATCCCACCAGCCTCAGGGCGATGAAGACAACAGAGACGAGGTCACAGCGCGCCGTTGGCCGTCGGTTAGCAGCGGTTCAGCGGGATGGCGCGTCGGATCGAATACACAGGGATGGCGCCTGGACTGACCAGGTGAGTGTGCGGGCCATGGTTCGGGTCCTGCCGCTTGCCGCTTCGCCCTTCGCGGAGGTAGATAACTTTGTATACGGCAGCTTCCCTCAAAACGTACACCACCAAAGATCTCGCACAGATGGCCAAGAAACGCGGCGTGGCGGGTTGGCACTCGATGCGCAAGGACGATTTGATACGAGCATTGGTGCGTGCCAGCAACAAAGACACTGCTCGGTCGGCCGGCGCTACGCGTCGCCGTCGTAGCGAATCCCAATCGTCTCCCAAGTCTTCGCGCAAGGCGACCCGGCCGCAGGCTGGCAGTCGTACCACCAAACCGTCGACATCGACGCAGCGTGGTGGTCAGGAGGAGCGGCTCCTCCGCAAAGACACGAAATCGTCATCAAAGATTTCCCCGCCCAAGCTGGCAGGTTCCACGACCGCAAAATCCCGCAAACCGTCAAGTAACGGTCACGCTGCCAGCGCCGCATCTTCCAAGCCCAAGGCGAAGGCGAAGGGTACCAACGGCGCCCCGAAGCGCAAGCCACCTCGACCGCAGACGCCCCCGGAAACGCTACAAAAAATCCAGGAAGCCAATGCCAGCCGCGAACGGCTGAAGGATCTGGCTAATACCAGCAACGCGTCACACCCTCCGGATCGGCCGCAAAAGGACCGGCTCGTGCTCATGGTACGCGATTCCTATTGGCTGCACGCCTACTGGGAACTGATGCCCACCTCCATCGAACGAGCTCAAGCGGCACTCGCTTCAAACTGGCATAATGCTCGGCCAACGTTGCGACTGGTCGAGGTACCCCAGACCAATTCCACCGCCACTTCCGAACGCGTGATCCGCGAGATCGGCATCCACGGTGGTGTCTCCAACTGGTACATCGACGTGAGCGACCCGCCGCATACCTACCGGGCCGAAATCGGCTACCTCACGTCCGATGGCCATTTCCATCGACTGGCCCGCAGCAATTCCGTGACAACGCCTCGTCCTGGTAGCACGGATTTGATCGACGGACATTGGGCCGACGTGCTGGCAAATTCCGACAAAATCTATGCCATGAGTGGCGGCTACGGAGATTCGGTCAACGGCGAATTGCAGGAGATGTTCGAACAACGCTTGCGTCGGCCGATGGGGGGCCCCGCCACCACTCGCTTCGGTGCCGGCGCCGATGCCGTCCTCGAACGCGGCCGAAAATTCTCCTTCAATATCGATGCCGAAATGATCGTCTACGGGATGACCCACCCAGACGCCTATGTCACAATGGGAGGCGAACCCGTAAAACTGCGCCCCGACGGCAGCTTTACCGCTCGGCTGGAACTCCCCGATCGACGACAGGTCATTCCGTTGGTTGCCAGCAGTTCCGACGGCGTCGAAGAACAGACAATCGTATTGGCCGTCGAACGAAATACCAAAGTCATGGAACCCCGGATGCGGGACGATCCGCAATAGTCCGGATAACCAACCACCCATTGAGTATTTCCCGTGACTTTGGAACGGACACCAGCAGACGACATCAGGCAGTCACACAACGACCGCCTACGCTCCGCCAGTACGAACGGCGCACTGGATGAACCGTTGGCACACAAACGGGATCGGCTGCTCAGGCTCCTGAAGGACTTACGCTGCGTCGCGGTGGCCTATTCCGGCGGAGTCGATAGTGTCGTCGTCGCCCAAGCCGGTCGGCTGGCGCTCGGTGATATGGCCATTGCAGTCACTGGCGTAAGCGACAGCCTTGCGTCCGGCGAGCTCGCCGATGCACAGCGAGTCGCCCAACAAATCGGCATTCGCCATTTCGTGTTGCCGACCGAAGAATTCGCGAATCCACTCTACGTCCGCAATCATGGCGATCGCTGCTTCCACTGCAAATCCGAACTCTACCAACGGATACAACAGTGGCTCACGAACCACCACGATCAACTCCCCAACCACCACGATCAACTCTCTTGGACCAGCCAATTCGTCGAGCCCACAACCGACGCTCCCTCGCTGCCGACGGCAAAGGTGATCGATGGACACGCAACCGGTGGACCGGTGATCGTCAACGGTGCCAACGCTGACGACCTGCACGATTACCGCCCCGGGATGCAAGCGGCCGGGTTGTTCCAGGTCCGCAGTCCACTGGCTGAATGCGAGCTTTCGAAGACCGAAGTTCGCAAATTGGCTCGCGATTGGCAACTACCGGTTTGGAACAAGCCCGCGACCCCCTGCCTTTCCAGTCGCGTAGTCTATGGGGAGGAAGTCACCCCCGAGCGTCTTCATCGGATCGATGCGGCCGAACGGTGGTTGCGCGAGCTAGGGCTGCAAACAGTGCGGGTTCGCGATCATGGCAACGATCTGGCGAGACTGGAAGTCCCCACCGATCAGCTGCAATACCTGTGCGGAGCAGGTGTCCGC
>JAGQPD010001123.1 GCA_020426865.1 Planctomycetales bacterium | reverse complement strand
AAAAGTCTTAAAGAGATTCGCGGTACGGCGCAGTCGGACGGGATTGCCCACTCAGAACCGATTGGCGATGGCGATCAACAGGTCCAGGCCAACCCGCCCGAAAGTGGATCGCGGTGGGATTGGCGAGTCGTCACTGCGGTGGGACTGTTGGGCCTGCTGTTATGTGCAGTTATCGTCACGATCAAGTCGCCGGAAGGTGAAATCCAGATTGAATCGGAGATCGACAGTGTGAAGGTTGATCTGGTCGACAGTCAGAACCGCGTCGACACGATTGCCGTTGAGCAAGGCACGTCATCAACGACCGTTCGCGCAGGGCGATATCGCGTTCAGCTCGATGCTCCATCCGATGCCGTCGCGATTTCGCCTCAAGAAATTACGGTAACGAAGAACGCGGTTGCGATTGCGAGGATTCGCAAATTGACAAACCACGGGCAGCAGGCTAACGCTCGTGCGGACAATCCGGAATCGGCTGCGATGCTGCAATCGCGGCAGCAACTGTTGGAGACCGAAGGAAAATTGGCCGAAGCCAAGCTCGATCCTCAACGCAATCGTTCTCTCATTGCGTCGCTCGAGTCACAAATCAAGACCCTGAAATCACTCAGTCGCCCCGTTCCCACGGAACCGGTCTATGAGGGCCGCACGTTTTCCGACTGGCTAGCGCTGATGCGCTATGAACAGAATCGCGACGAGCGTGACAAGGCAATGGAAGGCGTCCGGATCTTGGCGAGGTTTCAGCGGCCAGATGTTGAGACCGACGCGCTACTGGAGCGTGAATTGGCGTATTGGCAGCGACATTCGTATGGGCCAGAGCGAAGTTGTGTCTCAATCATGGAATATCCGGAAAACGACTACGGTGATAGCACGACCCGCCGGTTGGCCGAGCTGGATCGCAACGTCGTTGAACCTCGGTTGTGTGCGCTGCTAACCGGTGACAATGTCGATCGACGTCGTTTGGCGTTGGCAACGTGCGTCAGCTTGCGAAAGGATTTGCGCAAGGGAGAGTGGCCGCAGCTTATGGCGGCGCTCAGGCAGCCAGTAGCGCAGGACATCGTGCGTGACCGCGCTCTGTACGTACTGGCACGTGCCGTTGTGGAATCAGACGACGCGGCGGCAGCCAAGCATCTAACGACGCTGGAGCTTGACGATGAAAGCTGGCGAACCGGATACGCTGCCTTGTACGCAACCGACGAAAGGTCGTTGCCTGTTGCTATCGAAAAACAGCTCGAGTGGGTCGCCCGTGTAATCGAACGAACGGCGATGACATGGGATTTTCAGAATCCGCTCCTTAAGTATCACCCACAGGGATCGGACGCTGCATCGGTATTTACGGCCGCAAAAGTTGGCCCGTTTCAGGCCGTGAACTGGGATGAGCTGGACGCGCAAAGTCAGGCGAATGTCAATCACATGGTCGATTTCTTGTTGGCCTCGTACGAACGTGATTTGAATGGGAAAGATGATGAACGATTCGAGGTAGTGTCGAGACAGACAAAAGCGTTGGTGGAAATCATTGCAGAATGCGACCTCACTGGGGACACGAACCAGCGTGCGGTGAGTCTGCTTGCCCGCAGGTGGGAGCAGTTGATGAAGTATCGCGCCCAATGTGACGTCAGAGACATGCCACCAGATCAAGGGGCGGACTCACCGATGGCGGTCGCCGGAGCCATACTCCTGTTGTCCGGCGACGTGCCAGAAACTTTCAAGGTCGGAACAGATGGCGTGTTGGTGTCACCTAGTCTGGACTTTTGGGGCTTGTCCAAGGTAATCGAATGGTATCCTTATGACGTATTACTTGACGGACGTAGACGGATAGATGCCGCACGACTTAGCGATGTACGGGCTCCGACGTTCCAGCTGTTGGCGACAGAATTCGCAGTAACTCACCACTATCCTCACCTTTTGTGGCTTTTTTCGAAACCTCAGGATGAATGGCGGGCATCGCCCGACAAAGAAGTGCTAGACCTGGTCCATCGGCATGCGACATTTCGCGCCACGCTATTGAAGTGGCTTGCTGACTCAAGCGACGAAAAATCCATGGTGCGACTCTGTCGGGCCCTTTTGACGCATCAAGTCTGTTTGGACTTGGCGAATCAGTGGCTTGACGAGGGTGATCTGGCACATCAGCGAGTGGCCCTATGGTTGCTGGGCACGAATGAAGCAGAGGTACAGGACCTCGACTCACGAGTCAGTCGAGTGATTGCCCGAATTATCAACGAAGACTCGGTGCGTACTTTGGATCTAGTCAGTCTACTTCGATTGCAGTATTCGAGGCCTGATATAATTCCATTTGGCGAGTACTTCCTTGACGCTTGGTTACGGGATACGGAGTTCACGATCGATGAATTGCCCGAGCTCAAAATCGATCATGATTGGTCGTTGCTGACGCACTGCATTGACATCATCAGCCAACGTCCCGAGTTACTGGAGCAGAAGTGGCCATTGATTGAGAAACAACTTGAACGCTATGACCCACGAGAACGCGGCGGAATCCTCAAGGATATTTGGAAGCGACATCCTGAATTGAGGCGGGAACCAGTTGAGTAGGCTATTACAACGGATCGCGCCGGACTTGCCTAGAAACAGGTGCTCGACGCGATGCGCCGCAAATGCGTCCCGAATTTCTTCCGCTTGATGATATTCAAACGCGCCCATAACCCAACCAATCGGGGAGATTCTCCTCACACCACTGACGGTAATCGGCCGTCGTGTCGAACGAACGGAAGGGTTCGTCGTCGAGAACCGGTTTGTAGGTCTTGATGAACGAGTACCGAAATCGCTGCGACAACGGCCGTCGCGCGGCCGCTTCGAATTCCGCCAGCCAATCGGCGGGGATTTCGGTTGAATCGTGCGGAAGGGACAGGTGGGGATCGTGTGACATTTTGCCTTGATCGTGGCAGTAGTCCTCATCGTAGCATAGTAGCGTGACGTAATCGATGGTCCGGTTTCCGCCGAGCCAACACCTAACGTTGCCTAATTCTCCACGATCGCACGCAACACACGATCGCACTCAACCCACGGACGAAGCAAGTCACAGTAGGGCGCATGATCGTTTAACGCAGGGCCGAAGAGAGCGCCGAGCTCGCGCGTCCGGGAATTCGCCCCCCAAAGAATTGACGATGCGGTGGATCGTAAACAGC
The DNA here is from genome assembly GCA_020426865.1 of Planctomycetales bacterium. GTDB lineage: Bacteria > Planctomycetota > Planctomycetia > Pirellulales > Pirellulaceae > JAGQPD01. Next base: position 776 of record JAGQPD010001123.1, on the reverse strand, counting down.
AAGAGTGGCGGATCGGCCCATCGTCGCGTTGACATTGCAGCAAGATATCGAGATTGAAAACGTGCATCGGCCGGCCGACGGAAACGTGTCGAGTTGCCGATATGCCGAATACCTCGAACCTCGAGGTATTGGCGTCGCTCGGCCGAGTCACCTGATTCTGGGTGCTCAGTTGTTGAGTATTGACAGTCGCTGGAGGGTGGTGCACAACGGTAAAAGACAAAATTGTCCTGGAGTATGTAACGTGCGCGCGGCGGGAACCAGGACGAATTCATCCACCAACCTCCGACCACACGGGAGCCGATTCATGCCGAAATGTCCGCCCACGATACTAGCCCTACCCCTGTGGTTCGCAGCTCTGTTGGCCATTGCCCAGCCTGCATTACTGGCAGAAGTGTCTGGCCAGTTGCCCGACCCCGACGGCAAACCGGCTGACATGAGCAAACCGGTGACGGTCTATATTCTGATGGGGCAGTCCAATATGCTCGAGATGGGAAAAGTTGCTGGCGACAAGGATGGGACACTCGAGCACGCCGTGAAAGGTGGTGGCCTCTATCCCTATCTGATCGACGACGCGGGCAATTGGACCGTGCGTTTGGATGTCCGGAATGTGGCCGTGATGGGGAGCGGTGGTCCGGGGAAGACGTCGGTCCGGAAGAACGATTGGCTGCAGGTCGCGGGGGGTAAAATCGGCGTTGAGATTGGGATTGGTCACCAGATGGGCCACTTTCATGACGGGCCGGTATTGATCCTTAAGAGTGCGATCGGCAACCGCTCGC
>JAGQPD010001122.1 GCA_020426865.1 Planctomycetales bacterium | reverse complement strand
GCGGTATCAAGCGGTTCCGTCGCTTCGATCGGAAGCGGAGCGATAGCGTTCGGTTCCGGCAACGACTGTGCCAGGTCATCAAGTGGCGGCGCCCCGACCGATTCGACGACATTGACCGATTCGACGGCTTCGGTCGAATCTACGGCGAGCGGCGGTTCTTGCGGTTCAAGTAACGGCGGTGCCGTGGAAATCTCCGGCAGCGGATCGACCACTCGCTGTGGTTCGATGTCCAAGTCCGCGGCACTTCGCTCTAACGGCTGCAGCTCCGGAGGCGCAACGGCCGTTGCCGATAACTGCTCCCACGGCTTCGGCTCCTCCGGATCATCCTCGCGTGGCACCGAGTTTTCCTCCGGTTCGATCATCGACAAGTAGATCAGGTCGTCTCCGACCGGAGGCGGCGGTAGGTCGAATACGTTCGACAGATAGGCCGTCGCGACGAGCAATACATGAGCAAACACCGAGAGAATGACACAAGTCATGAACGGTCGCGACTGAATCCAACGCATCCGCGCCAGGATCGCCGTCGACAAGGCCAACACAGCCAACCCAGCACAGACCAGGATCCACCAGGTGCGTGAATCCGACCACGTTAAGTCAGTTAGAAATTCGCGCATCCGTTCGCTCTGTCCCCCTAGCGCTGCGTCGTCTTCACCGTAATCGCCATGTCACGCACCCCCGACGCCCGAACCGCACCCAACACCGACGCGACATATTTATACTGAATCTCGCCATCGCCCCGCACCGCCACGCCCAAATCCGCGTACTCCCCTCGTGCCCGCTGCAAGTCGTTTGTCAATTGTTCCAGCGTTACGTCCCGCTGGTCCAGCGTAATTGTGCCGTCCCGGTAAATGTTGACGACTTTCTTCTCCGGCGCCGCACTCAACGCTCCCGACCGTCCCACTTCCGGCAACTGCAACTTGATGTTCCGCTCCTCATCCGTAAACTTCGTCCCAACCATAAAGAAGATGATCAACAAAAACACGACGTCGATCATCGGCGTCATGTTCAGTACCGGTTCTTCGTTCTGAGTTGTCTTTAGCGGCATCGTCGTAGCCCATTTAATCTTACGGTAGTGTTTGTATGTATAGTATTATGCCGCGCGGGTGCGCGGTTTCTTCCGGGCTGGTTTTTCTTTGTATGTGTCGCATGCGACGGCGTTGACGACTTGTTGGCCGAGCGAGTCGATGTCCATGACAAGTCGATCGACGCGACTGGAGAAGAACAGGTGGGCCACGATCGCGGGGATGGCGACGGTCAGGCCAGCGGCGGTCGTGAGCAGGGCCTGGCTGATGCCGGTGGCGAGCAGTTCCGGTCGCCCCATGGCGTCGGCGGCGGCGATGCAGTTGAAGGCGCTGATCATGCCTGACACGGTTCCGAGGAGGCCGAGCAGGGGGCTGATGGTGGAGATTCCGTTGAACAGTCGCAAATAGCTGCGTAGCCCGTTGGCAGCTCGTTCTCCCGCATCGATAATTGCCTGTTCGACTTCGACAGACGGCTTGTCCCATTTCATCACACCGGCGGCGAAGACCTCTGCCACGGGGCTGCGATTTTCTCGGCAGCGAACGAGGGCCTCTTGTTGATCGAGTTCGTCTTCCTGTAATTGTTGGATGAATCGTCGCACAAAATGCCGGGGAATGACGCGACCGCGGCGTAAGGAAATGGCGCGTTCAAAGATGAAGACGAACAGCAAGAACGAACAGCCGGCGATGGGGATCATGATAGGACCGCCATCGCGCAGGGCGCTGAACAAGCCGGCTGCTGAGAAATTGATGCCGCCCGGTGTGTGCGGTATCGGGGTGTCGTTCGTCGGCGGAATAGTGCCCGACGCGGACGGACCGATTTGGATATTTGGTGGCAGGGGGTCCGTTTGCCCCGTTGCCCGGCCACCGGAAACGAGCAGTAGCACGAGCGCGGCGGCAATTCCGGCCTTGGCCAGCGATCGTCGCGCGGCCGAGCCGATGGGGTGGGTGTCGTTATCCAATTGCGAGTGCCGTTTCGCCGTCATCATCGTGTCTGGTCTTTCGTCGTGGTTCGAGATTGATACGGATTGGTTTGTGTTTGCATTTTTTCCAAGCGTTGCGATGCGTCTTGGGCAGTCGTAGAAGCAGGGAATTGCTGCATGACCTGTGCATACGCTGCGACGGCGGCGCGGTGATCGCCGATCGCTTCGTAGCAGGCACCGATTTCCAATAGGGCCAGCGACTGCCATCGGGGCAATGGATAATTGACCTCCACGGCCTGAAACGCCAGAATGGCCTCGTCATATTGCTGTTGGTGCATGAACGATTCACCGATCATCCACTGGGCCATCGCGGCGGTCTCTTGCGCGTGCGGATTGCGATTGGTCGTCACACGCCGGTAGGATTGGCGGGCATCGTGAAAACGGGCTTGCGCTGCCTGGCATCGTCCCAACAGGTAGTCGACTTCATAGTCTTGCTCAAAGTCTGGTGCGGCCTCATGCAGTTGTTTGGCAATGGACTCGGCATCTTTCCAATTGCGCTGGTGTGCCAGCGATTGTGCCAGCCGCAGCATCGCTAGATCGTGCCATGAACGAGGCAACGCATCTTCCTTGATCTGACGCTGGAGTTCCTGTTGTGCGTCGGACCACCGTGATTGACGATACAGTGACTCGGCCAGCCAGTAGCTGGCAATGGCGATCAGTTCGTTCGGTGGAAAGCTGGTGGTAAGTCGTCGCATGATTTGTTCGGTATCGTGCCAGCGGCCGTCGGCGGCGGCGATCTGG
>JAGQPD010001121.1 GCA_020426865.1 Planctomycetales bacterium | reverse complement strand
TGGTACTCGGTCAACGGCACGAACATCCATCCCATTGTAGGGGTCTTGAATCGAGTACCATCGTGGATATTTTGTCGTTCAATGATTTCCTGCAAATCCCGCGGCAACGACCAATTGGTTTCGCGATACCCCATCCCGGTTTTGTTCGAACCGTTGAGAAAGTACCAATCGGGCACGTTCAGGTAGATTCCCTGAGCGCGGCACCAACGATAAAAATCTCGAATGCGCGTCCATTGCCGCCACCTGGAATCGTCATAATTCGCGTGTCCAGGGTGCCGCTCCGAGGCACATGCATCTCCGGGATACGAGCCATCATGCTCCAACACGTCGCAACCCGTGCGTTCGTAGAATTGCAATAGCTTTCGAAAATAGTCTTGGCCCCAAGCACTTTCCAGGCACGGGCTGTTGCCGAAGCGGGCGAAACCTCCGGGCTTGCCCGTTTCCGGATTAACCACGTCGTCTTCCGGACTGACCGAACGGCTAGCCAGCAAGGAATAACCACCTAAGGCCACACCGTTGTCGTGAGCATAGTCGGCGAGGGAACGAATCCGCTGGATGTTCGCCTCCGACTCGTCTTCGATATTAAAGCCGCTTCCGAACGTCATCAGGACCAGATCGAAGCCAACAGCATGGGCTTGATCGATAGCGGCGCGCACGGAGTTGGAGTCGGCTTGCCGAACGTGGAAGATTGTCGGATTCTCGGCGACCCACGGTGCGATCGTCCGATACATGCGATCCAGTGCCAGCGAGGTACGGAGGGCGTCGCGATCGTCAAAAGCCAGTGTCCAGGTGCGGAACGAGGCGAACGCATCGCCAGGTTTCATGGTCAGTGAAGGCCCCAGCGGCGGACGACACTCGAGTAGACAGGGGGTCTTTAGCAGGTAATTCACCTGCGTTTTGTACTGTGGGTCCGGCAACCAATGGACAGTATCACGTTGTGAGCCACGGCCATCCATCGCGCAGCTCGTAAAATCGGTTTCCACGTGGACGTTGGGCAATGGCTGACCAATCAAGTCCTCGACCTGGCTGCTCGCTTCGACGTATGCCACCGTCTCACTGACGAATGTATCTAACTTGAATGGCTCTCTTCCTACGTTCCGTAGTGTGAACCACTTGGCAATCAATGGGATATTGTCGTAGAGCTCGTAGTGGACGTCGACCTCAAAGCGAGGACCGTCATTTGCTTGTGGCGCCTGATAATGAAATACCAACGCAACGCCTCGCGGCGGCCAATCGGGACGTGTCGCCATCCATTCCGTTCGCGGTTTCCAGACGAAACGCTCGGCAATACGTCCGGAAGTAAAACCGACGCATTGCAATGCAGTCTCGCTGGAACGCAAGTTGTCGTACCATTGATGACGCAGAAAATTCTGAATCGGTTGTCCTTGCAAGCCACCTACTTCGTATTCACGACCATCGATTGTCACTCGACATTCTGGCCGAATTGCTCGCAACAACGATTCGTCGCTGGCGAGCTGGCGAAAATCCACGCACGCCACATTGGGCGCCACCAGAAAACTGCGTCGCAACAGTCCATTGTCTAACACCAACTCGGCCGGGTGCGTGCCGCGGTAGAGGCCGGCCTTTCGATCGATCGCTTCCACCAACCAATCGCGTGTGGCGGGAAGGGGGACAACATCCAACGTTCGCAGCGATTCGATCGTGGGCGACACGGCCGTTTCGTCCGCAAAAGATAACGAAGCCGTAACAATCACCAGTAGCGTTAGCGGCGTTGACGCCACCAAGAGAAATCTCCGTCGCTTTGCCTTGGTCGTTTCGTCGATCTGAATCACCATGGTTCCGTTTCTAGGATGCCTGGCGGGGACATACTTCGTTAGGGTTTCTTAACGTTCTGCAACTTTATGCACATGCGAATGGTAACGTGATCGATTTGTAATGGCAATCGTATTGACTCGACCGATAGAATATTCGGTGGAGATGCTAAATGTCGTTTGCCGTTATTCGCCTGCCGTCATCGGCGATGCCAACGACAAAGCGTCTGAACTTGCCCGCGGAGCTACTGCGATGTTTGGCGTTGGCACTTTCGAAATCCTGATTGTTGGTTTAGTGGGTCTCTTGTTGTTTGGTCATCGGTTTCCACAGATCATGCGAGACATGGGGCGGGGTATCTCCGAGTTCAAACGTGGCATACACGACCATCAACTGGAGGACCTAAGAGAAAAGTAGGGTGACTGCCCCAGGCCAAAGCAGCCTGGTGAACCGCGTGATTGGTGTCAATCCCCAGGCATGATGGCGACGATATTGTTTTCGATCGTCTTGCAGATTTTCTCCAGCGGCAGATCGTTGTCATCCTGACCGAAAGGATCTTCGATCTCGACGCCAATCTCTTCGATTCCCAGAAAGACAAACGCGACGCACGCGGTGGCAATCGCGGACCACCAGTGAAGTTTGCTGCACAGCGCCAAAGGCAACGTCAGCAAGTAGAGTATCAGCGCGCGACGTGCATGCACCATGTAGGCATAGGGCATCGGGGTTTTGTGGATCCTTTCACAACCGCCGATCAGATCGATGAACTGTCCGACATACTGATCAATCGACACAAAGATGTAGTCGCTGATTTGCCCCTGATCGCGAGCCGCCTTCAACGTCGTCGTGATGTGACAGCAAACGGCAAGCGGCAAGTGCTGCGAAGCACAAAGCTGCCGCAGTTCATCTTCCTCCACTGCGCCAGATAGTACGCCCAAATTGGGCGTCTGGCTGCCAGGTCGCTCACATTCGTCAGCGTTGTTGTAGGCGAATTCCGCAAACGGTGGTTTCCGGAGCGCATGCATTGCAGCGTAGGGAAAAGCAATTACCCACGGCAGCAGCTCGCGTTGAAGTTGGGGCTGATCGGGCAAATGGACCGTGATCGCTCGGGCCAGATTGCGACTGGTATTGACAATCCCCCCCCAAAGCTTGCGTCCTTCCCAAAACCGATCGTACGACGAATTCGTGCGAAAGACCAACAGCAATCCGATGGCCAATCCCACCAGCGAGTGGACGGATAGATCCAACATCACGCCCAGCTGAAATCGTTCGACGATCGCAACGACCAGTAGCGACCAGCCAATGAAAAATGACATCCGCCACACGATCTCTCGAACCATCGAGCCGCGGATGTCTAATAAATGAGATCGCCAGTTGTGTGGATCGTACTCGATCATGAACCCGTATCCTACCCCCTCAGGTCGCCAATTCGGGGGTAGCGTAATTGATCATCGAGCACGCTGCAACGGCACACGTCGTACCGCCGGTACGAAATCACGCTGTGGCGACGGCCGTCGCTGAGGCGCCGGACTCCGCTAACACGGCATGTTCGTCCCCTTCCTCGGCCGCTCTTAGTAGCTCCTCAAGATGCCAAATCTGCTTGAGGATCTCTTGTCGCTGAGGAAACTTCCGCTCTGTTGACAGTTTCACTTGGAGCGATTCAATCGTCGTCTGGTGCATGGCCTACCTTTCGATTCATTCAATGACCACAGTTAACTCGATTCACATGCAACCGATAAGGCATTGTGGGCAAATGCGATACCAAACGTATCGTCATTTTCTTGATCATGTGGCCATGGATTCGGAAAATGTCGCTGGAATACCGCGCACCAGTCGCGACAAGTCGTACTAAATTGTATGCCACGAATTGGGGATGGGCCCAAAATAGCAAATTCAGTTTCGCTTCGTCGATGGCGACCGGGCGGGTGCACCCGGCTGGCTGGCTGACGCAAATTCCGCACGACTATCGCAATCGGAACGGTACTGTCGGGCATGACGGACCGGTTGTCGCATCATACGCGGCCCCTTACACTATCTGATTCCAGCGAGGGGTGGCCTGTCAGAATCGTGATGGGCATTCATAGATTCCGGAATATGTAGGGGAAAAAAGGTCGTGAACACGAAAGATGCGATAAAATCGTCGATGAGCATGGGTCTTACGATTTTGAAGACGTACATCAGCGACCTTTCGGACGCGGAATTGATGCAGCGCCCATCTGCCAAGTGCAATCATCTGGCATGGCAACTGGGGCATCTGATCGCGTCGGAAGTCAGCCTATTGGAGTCGATCGCGCCGGGGAAAGCGGCGACATTGCCCGATGGATTCGCCGCCAGGCACTCGAAGGAACAATGCGGCAACGACACCGCAGGAGAATTTCTTTCTCGGTCCGCGTATGAGGAGTTGTACGATCAGGTCCGTGCCGCGACCGTAGCGGCGCTGGACGGGTCCAGTGACAGCGATCTGGACAGTCCGAGTCCCGAACATTTCCGCAATATGTTTCCCACCGTCGCCGACATCTATACGCTGATCGCGAACCATCCGACGATGCATGCCGGTCAGTTCGCGGTCGTACGTCGAAATCTGGATAAACCGGTGTTGATTTAGATCAAGATTCTCGCAGGTACTGATCAATCGAGGCGGCGGCGGTGCGTCCGGCTCCCATCGCCAGGATAACGGTGGCCGATCCACTTACGATGTCGCCACCGGCGAACACACCGGGTTTTGACGTTTGCATCGTCGCGGGGTCGACGACGATATATCCCCACTTGTTGGTTTTCAAATCGGACGTCGACGATTGAACCAACGGATTCGCGCCAGTTCCGGCGGCAATGATCGCGACATCGATGGGCATTTCAAACTCGGAGCCAGCCACGGGCAGCGGCCGCCTGCGGCCTGAGGCATCGGGTTCTCCCAAAGACATCTTCGTGAGTCGCACTGCGTTCAACACGCCTCGATCGTTGCCGAGGAAGGCAACTGGATTGTGAAGCAGCTTGAATTGGACACCTTCATCCCGGGCATGGTGAACTTCTTCGGCACGGGCAGGGATTTCCGTTTCTCCACGACGGTAGATGACGTAGGCGGAGCGGGCGCCCAAACGCAACGCCGAACGGATGGCATCCATGGCGGTATTGCCGGCGCCGATCACCGCGACTTCCTTATCTTGGCAATCATAGATTGGCGAATCGTAATGGGCCGCGTCATAAGCCTTCATCAAATTCACTCGCGTGAGGAATTCGTTGGCCGAGTAGACTCCGGCGAGATGCTCACCAGGAACATTCAAAAACGCAGGCAGACCTGCACCGGTGGCGATAAAGACGGCAGCATAGCCCTCGTCGACCATCAGCTCGTCGATCGTGACGGTTTTGCCGACAACAACGTTGGTTTGAAAATCGACGCCCATTTTTCGCATCACATCGACTTCATCGCGTACAATTTGTTTCGGCAGGCGGAATTCGGGGATCCCGTACACCAGCACGCCACCAATTTCGTGCAGTGCTTCGAAGACCGTGACGGCGTGTCCGCGCTGCACGAGATCACCGGCACAACTCAGCCCGGCAGGTCCGCTGCCAATGATTGCCACTTTTTTGCCAGTCGGTGATGCCTGGGGGGGCAACCCGATCTGCCCGGTTTGACGTTCGTAGTCCGCCACGAACCGTTCAAGATTTCCAATTGCCAACGACGTCAGGCGTTTTCCCAGTACGCAGGCACCTTCGCATTGGTTTTCCTGCGGGCAAACTCGTCCGGTCACCGCCGGCAGCACGTTGTCTTCACGGACTTTTGCGGCAGCGCGCAGGTATTCACCAGCCACAACGAGCTGGACAAAGTCGCGGATTTTCACACCGACCGGACACCCCTGCACACATTTCGGATCCGTACACTCCAAACACCGCTGTGCCTCGCGTGTCGCGATCGCCTCGTCCAACCCCAAATTCACTTCGGTAAAATTGTGAGCCCGTAACTGAGCGTCCTGTTCCGGCATCGGTTGACGTGGGACTTTCGTTCGGTCTTTCTTGGGAAGCGGTTCAGCCATTTCCAGTCTCCGTCAATCGACATGCGTGTGCAGCATTCAAATCCTTCGTAGGATCACGTTGAAATTCGGCGTCCGCGTGCTGTTCTCGCTGCCGATATATCGCGTTGCGTTGCCGAAGGACTTCAAAATCCACCTGATGTGCATCGAATTCCGGACCGTCGACACACGCAAAACGACTCTCTCCTCCAACGATCACTCGACATCCTCCGCACATGCCGGTTCCGTCGACCATAACCGGGTTCAGGCTGACGCTCGTCGGAATCGCAAGTTCGCGACTCACGTCGGCAACGGCCTTCATCATCGGAATGGGACCAATCGCCAACACTCGATCGATCTGCCGGCCCTCATCGATCAACTGCTGCAACTTCGTCGTCACCAGCCCCTTTTCGCCGACCGTGCCGTCATCGGACATCACGTACAGGACATCCGTCGTCGCACGCATCTCTTCTTCCAGGATCAACAGCTTGTTCGTTCGCGCGCCGACAATGCCAATCACAACGTTTCCAGCTTGCTTCAGTGCTACGGCGGTCGGATACGCAATCGCTGTTCCCACGCCACCTCCGATAACGACAACCGTGCCGAACAATTCGATCTCGGATGCCTGTCCCAGCGGTCCCACGACGTCTTGAATCGCGTCGCCAGCCTCCAGGCGATTCAACAGATGCGTCGTCTTGCCAACCCCCTGTACAATGATGGTGATGGTTCCTTCGCCGACGTCACTATCGGCGATCGTTAACGGTATGCGCTCGCCATGTTCGTGGATCCGTAGAATCACGAACTGACCCGCTTGACGTTTTCGGGCGATCCGAGGCGCCTCGATGCGGAATCTCTTTACATCGGGTGCAATAAACTGAGCTTCATGGATGCGAAACATTCAGATCATCCTTGTCACATTGGCCGACTCAAACCGCACACTTGTGCGCCGGGACGACACACAGGGATGAGCGGTACATGGTACAATACGCGATATGGCCCACTCACTACGCAAACGCAGTGCCTTTCGCATCCTCGCGATATTGATGGGGCTTACTCCGTTCGCGTTGGCGGAGTTGGGATTGCAGTTGGCTGATTGGCCAAGGCCGAGGTTTACTCAGGATCCCTACGTCAGCTTCGATGGCCACGAGCGGCTCTTTCGCCTGGACGAATCACAGGACAAGTACATAACGTCACCGATTCGCTTCCCGTATTTCTATCCCGACAGTTTTTCCCGAGTAAAACCGAAACAGACAACTCGCATTTTTTGCCTAGGCGGTTCGACGGTCCAAGGTCGTCCGTACAGCATTGAGACGTCGTTTACCACCTGGTTACGGCTAACGTTGGAGTCAGCGCAACCGGAACGACAATGGGAAGTCGTCAACTGTGGTGGTATCTCGTATGCGTCATACCGGTTGCGTTACGTTGCCAGAGAGGTATTGGACTACGAACCCGACTTGATCATCGTCTACACGGGGCACAATGAATTCCTGGAAGATCGAACGTACCGACTTGTCAAGCAGCGGGGCGTGGTTGTTGACTGGATGTTGGAACAGGCCGAGAGATTGCGTTG
>JAGQPD010001120.1 GCA_020426865.1 Planctomycetales bacterium | reverse complement strand
CGCTGACATTGGCCAGCAACACAACGGCCAATGCGGCGGCCAATACCAAATTGGATATCAATAACACATTGGATCTTGGCGGCCATACGTTAACCATTTCTGGGGGAGGCCAGGTCAATATCAACAATGACGTTGTTTCGGGCAATGGCGGACAAGTCAACAGCTCCGCTCGGATCGGCGGTGTAGGACTCGTGGATGGCGGATTGACCAATACCAGCGGTGGTGTTGTGGCACCGGGCAAGTCCGGCGTCGGTACCCTGTCAATCGCAGGTGACTACGTACAACAAAACGGGGCGACTCTGGCGATCGACATTGATGGAACTGGCGTGGACCACGTCGATTTATTGTCAGTGGGCGGCTCCGCGACATTGGACGGAGCGATTGATGTTACATTGCTGAACGGGTTTGCTCCCGCCAATGGTAGCTCGTATACGGTGCTGTCGGCCAACAGCGTGGTCAATCAAGGCGTTTCGTTGACGGGCGTTAACGCTTCGCTTTTTAGCCTGCTGGTGAACTCCACGAGTGTTGTGTTGAATGTCGGCGTACAGCAGTTGGCCGGCGACTACAACGGCAATGGAGCCGTCGACGCGGCTGACTATACGGTCTGGAAGGACAACTTCGGTTCGAATTCGAATTTGGCCGCCGACGGCAACGGCAACGGTGTGGTTGATGCCGCCGACTATACGGTCTGGAAAGACAATTTCGGTAGTCAATTGGTCGTTGCGGCCGCTTCGGCCGTTCCGGAACCTGGGTGCTGGGTGATGCTGCTAACGGCAGCCGCTCTCGCCCTGCCGATTCGACGTCGGCGGGCCGTCGGTTAGGATTCCGACCGACCACCCGCGGAGGAATACGACAGCGCATCCAGGCGTCGTCGTCTTGGGTGCGCTGCGGTGTAAGCGGGTGGCGTCGAGAAGGAAGTCGAGAAGGAGATAGTGCCGTGACACTGTTGTGGTCAAGAATGCAAAGGCGAAGGCTTGCACGATGCTCGCGAGAGTTTCAGGGGTTCACGTTGGTGGAACTATTGGTAGTGATAGCCATCATCGGGTTGCTCGTCGCATTGCTCTTGCCAGCGGTTAACGCGGCGCGCGAAGCCGCTAGGCGTACCCAATGCAACAACAACGTGCGGCAAATGGCCCTTGCCTGCCTGATGCATGAGAACACTCACAGCGTGATGCCGACAGCAGGCCACGACTGGACTGTGTTTCCCCGAGCGGTGCGGCGGGATGCCAGTGGACGGTTCTTGGGGCCAGAGATTTTGGGGAAGCAGACCTGGAGTTGGAAATACCAGATTCTGCCGTTCATGGAGGAACAAGTCTTATGGGAAATGGAAGACGACGATCAAATCATCGCCACTGGTCCCCCGATTATTTCCTGTCCGAGCCGGAGATCCCCCACGGTTTACGGTGGATTGTCCGGCGGGCTGTTCGGTGAACTCCTCGGAGACTATTCTGGAAACGGCGGGGACACGGATGAGAACGGCCTTAGTTCGCTCGGACTGACTCGCGATCCACGCTGCGCCTGCCGATTTCAAACGGGTGTCATTATCTGGTACGATGACGCGGAGATCGAACGAGGTGCCAATCCACTTCGTCACGACCTGGTTGCTCTGAAACACGTCAAGGATGGGGCCTCCCACACTATGTTGCTGGGCGAAAAATTCGTCAACTCTTTGTGGTACGAAGGAGGTAGTTGGGGAGATAACATCGGTTGGTACACGGGAAACGGATGGGACAGCGTCCGTTTCTCCAATCAACCGCCACACCCAGATGGTTGGCTCGTCACCAATGGCAAGCAGGAGACCCAAGGGAGTTTTAACATTAATGCGGGCACGAAATACGATTATTTCGGTTCGGCCCACTCGGCCGGCTTCAACGCGGCGTTATGCGATGGGTCGGTCCATGTGATTACGTACGATATCGATCAGGATGCCTATCAGCGGCTGAGCAATCGACGTGATGGATTGCCGGTCGATTTTGGTGGATAGCCCGTCACCAGGTAATGGGAAGCGGGTATTTGGATCCGTCACTGGACGGCCATGGATGTCCTTGGAAAGGATTGGATTGCGGTCGTGATTTTTTTTGAATTCCAGCGAGGTACATCATGAGATTGAACATGCTCTTGGGCACGGCATTGCTAAGTGCCGTATGTGTGGCAAGCACCACGGCCCAGGAAATCTTTCGGGACGACTTTGATAATGCCTGGGACCACACACAATTCGGTGGGTCCGTTGCCCCAGGCAGCATTTGGAATGGCGTGCTCAACGCGAACAACGGCGGAGGCAGTTTTGCTTCCGGCGGTGGCGAGCTGACGATGGGAATTAGCAACACCGGTTGGGAAGGTGGTGGCCGCGATGATGCTCGTTTCATTTACCGCAATGTGGACGCATCGCAGTTGGCTTCGGTGACTACCAAGATCTCCTCCCAGACTCAAGGTTTCTGGTCCAACAGCGGTATCATGGTCCGCGTTCCCGGGCCCGTCGATGCGGATGGCAGCAACGACGACCTCGTTACGGCAAGTGCCTTTGCGGTGGGTATCGACGACACGGGGGCTCCGCGTGGATTTGGTACCGGCTACGCGGTTCAGGCGAACGTCGTTGTCGGCGGAGTCGAAGCGGAAACGAATGTCAGCGATCTTACGCCCGATGACTTGATGTGGCTGCGGATCGAAAACCAAGGCGGAGGTGACTTCGAAATCTTCTCCTCCAATGACGGCTCAACGTGGGCCTCGCGCGGTATTAAGAGCAACCCCGCGATGGCCGCCGGAGCGCTACAAGTTGGTGTATGGGGCGGGACGTTTGGCGAATTGGCCGATGCATCGACCAGCTTTGACTGGGTCGAAATCCGTACCGTCCCGGAACCAACAAGTATGGCGCTGGGATTGTCCGCCGTAGCCATCTGGTCCGCCAGCGCCGCCTTGCGTCGCAGGCAAGCTTGATGTCGTTGACTTGGGGGGCGAATGCCTGCGCCGTGCACTTGACACCGATTCGCCCTCGTTTCATCCCACCATCCTGCGTCTCGCCATCGTGCCGATCACCGCAACATCGGCGATTGGCACGGTAAGCGAGCGCAGGATGATTTTTTGGCTTGGCTATGGCAAGTCGACACTACGGAAGTGGGTTCTCATGCCCTACGACGTTACCCGTGGCTCGGCCGGCGGTTGACGAATCAAGTTTCCGGCTTGCCGACGGTGATTGATCGTCGCGCTCGTTGGTGATCAACTTCGTTTGATCATTACGCGTCAGCCGAATCCAATCGACGTACATGCGTGATGGCATGCTGGCCGTGATCTTGTCCGGTGTGTCGCATTCGTTGTAAGACGACTTATAGCTTCCGACCGCCACATTCAGCATCAAGAAAAACGGCTGATGGTACTCCGCCAGATATTCGGCAGTGATGTCCCAGCCGCCAAAATTGACATCGTCTAGGAAGAATTCAAGTCGCGCTGGGGTCCAGACAAGCTTGTAAATGTGATAGTCGTCGTTCAGGTCAACATCAGCGTTATGCCATGCAACCAACGATTCCTTCACGTTCTCGGCGTTAGCGAAGTGCAGTGCACAATTGATGCGGCGCCGCTGGAGACCCTGTTCGATTCCCTCCTTGCCGCCGATCTCGAGGATATCGATTTCGCCGCATTGCGGCCAAGGATCTCGGGGAAAATGATGTCCAAGCATCCAGAACGCGGGCCAGATGCCGTTGGCTGTACTGGGTACCTTGATGCGTGCTTCAAGCGTGCCATATTGGAACGCAAAGTGGCCACGTGTTACCATCCGCGCTGACGTAAATTCATTACCGTGGTATTTTTCGCGACGGGCTTCGATCACCAGCTTGCCGTCTTCAATGTACGAGTTCTCACGGCGGTCGGTATTGAATTCCAGTTGACCATTCCCCCAACCGTGCCCACCGATGTCGTAGGACCAAATGCTTCGGTCAATGGACTCGCCTTCGAATTCTTCAGACCAGACGACTTGGGCCTCCACAGGTGCGGGCCACGCAACGGCCAATAATGCTGCAATCAGGAACCACACACGACCGACACGACACCAGACTTGCATCACGATTACCCTCCGAGACGATTTGCCAATTCAAGTCACTAAGTCCCCCTAATGCTTTGTGACGGCCAAGAATTAGAGTATCGTCATTGGCTGCCTCTCCCGGACCCTCACCATGGT
>JAGQPD010001119.1 GCA_020426865.1 Planctomycetales bacterium | reverse complement strand
AAATCTCCTTCTTCAATCCACGTATGTCCATCGTTTGTGCCGAGATTTCCGTTCCAGCTGGTAACAGGGAAAGATTCGGAAATCCAGAACTTCGCACGCAACGGGCAATCTCGACCGTTCCCTCCATGGCGTCTGCCAACCCTATGGCACCATTGATGCCAAAACGATTTCCCACCCTTCGGTTCTGCGCGTCGCCGTCCACCAATAACACCGGTTGCTGGTTCCAGCGCAACACACTCATCGCCAGATCGGAGGCGATCGATCCCTTCGACTTGCTCGCGTCGCAGTTCAATACCGCCACCGTTATCGCTCGACGCGCTTGGCTCGGACTCGCCGACGCCGTATCGCGATCGGGACCCAATACGGTCCGCAGCCGCGACCCAGTCGGGATGTCAATGTCCAGCTGGCCGATCTCGCGCCGGCGACGCTCAATCGGCGGAAACGACGCCACCACCGGCAACGACAGCGATCGCTCCAATTGCTCACGACCACGTACCGTTTGATCCGTCTGATCCCGCACGACGGCCAACGCAATTCCCAATAACCCTCCCAACAAAATACTTCCCATCAATACGAGCTGCTTGTTGGGACTGACCGGTTTCTCGACGTACGTTGCCGGTTGCTGCAGGTTGATGCTCGATATCTGCTCCTCCTGCATCTCCTTGTCCAGCCGAGCCTGTTCCAGCTTTTCCACGTGAGTTCGATACTTCGTCTCCAGCGTATCGACTTCACGCTGCAACTCCCGCACCTCCAGCTCCTGGCCGTTGAGCAAACGAATTCGCTCCTGCAACGCTGCGTATTGGCCATGTACCGCCTCCTGCTGCTTTTGAAGCGCTTTGTAGTTGGCCTGTTCACGAAGAAAGTCCCCCATCAAATCCTGACGGATGGGATTGGGGGCGTCGGTCGTCTCCGGTCGCTCCTCCGGCTGCCGATCCAAGATCCGTTCGATTTCGCCCCGCTGCTGCCGCACCTGCTGCACAGCCGGATGCTGCGGATTCATTCTGGCCAACAACTCCTGTTCACGAATCTCCAAATCGTAGAGCTGCTGCCGCATCCCGTCGCGCAACGAGTTGGAACTGCGCGTCGTACTTGTCACGACATTCTTTGGCAGCTCAACGATCGTCGTCTGCAATTCTGCCATCCGCGCCTTGCCATGCTCCAACTGCCGGTCGATATCCAACGTCTGCAGTTCCACACTGCCCAATTCCTGGAGTAGAATCTCGCGAGCACCGGCAATGTCCGCCAAACCGTATTCGTTCTTTTTTTCTTTCAGTAATCGCGAGGCCTCCGTCAGCTGCCCATGCAATCGTTCGGTTTGTTGCTGGAAGAACTCGTGCGACCCGGCCGTGCGACTCAATTTCACATGCTGTTCGAAGAATGCATTGGTGGCGCTGGAAACAATTCGCTGCGCCAACAGAGGACTGGAGGCACGAACTCGTACGGAAACAACGTTCGATCGCCGTGCCGCCTCCGACTCCAGTCGACCGCTCAGCCGCCGGACCGCCCGTTCCCGACGTGAAATGGGATCCGCAATACCGGCCCACGCCAAACCGTCGTATAGGGCCGATTCCGCCGCTGATCGCACACGCGTCAGGATGTTTTCCCGCGGCTCCGGTTCGTCCGCCGCGCCCCCCGTCACCCGCGGCGGCTCGCCGTTGGGGGTCGGGCGGTGCCGTGCGGCACGCTTGAGAATTTCGTCCGGCCCCAACGCGTCCACGACGCGCTGGACCGTCTCCCGGCTGTTCAGTATTTCCACTACCGAATTGACCTCTTCCTCCTGCTGTTTTTGAAACATCACTGTCTCACCCGTCGTGGCGGTGGGATCCAAAGTCACGTTTTCGTGCCCAATTCGCACCAGCAGTTTTGCCTCCGATTCGTAGGTGCGCGGCCAGAAACGCAATGCCAGTAAGGCGAACAACGGGACAACAATTACCGCCACCGCGATTCGCCATCGATGACGAACAATTGCCACAATCACGTCACTAAATCTCATTCAACGCACCTCTATCTAACCGCATTCAGGTAACCCAAACACGAGATCACCCGACTCGGCTTCGCGCCGTCGGTTGCTCCCGTCCACACGGAACTCGCATTGAGCTCCAGGGGAGCTAATTCAGATAATGGGCATGCGTCACCTGTCGCTCGCCCACTCGCCTTCCTCGCTCTGCGAAGCGGTCCATCAACACACAGGCCGGCCCAATCACCAAACTTCACCTAATCGGCAAACCCTGCGTATTCCACAAATATTATTGCAACCAGCCCAATTCGCAACCGAAATCCTGGGCATTTCCACCAAGACACGAAGATCCGCCATATCAAATACCACTCGATCTAAGGGGTTCGCACGACCTTACAAAGTCCCTCAATCGACGGCGAAACCAACGATTGCCGCCGAAAGTTGTGTAAAATCAGGTCGGAGGCACCATTCGCTTTCGTGCCATCTCCCGCGCCCCGCGATCAATCGCCACACCATTGGGCTCCACCCGATTGCCACATAAGATTTGTGTTAACCCTTCACGGAGAAAGCTCGTCCCGATTCTCGCTCGAGAGGCCCCGTCCCAAATTTGCGTTTCAGAACCGGTCCATTTGAGCCACCACGAGCGGGGCAGACGTACAAAAAATGTCTGTCCAAAGCGCAGCCACCAGACGAAAAGAAATCGCCACCGCCCGTAGTGTCCGATC
Source organism: Planctomycetales bacterium (assembly GCA_020426865.1). Lineage (GTDB taxonomy): Bacteria > Planctomycetota > Planctomycetia > Pirellulales > Pirellulaceae > JAGQPD01. The sequence goes on along the minus strand of JAGQPD010001119.1, from coordinate 714 downwards.
TCCAATCTCGCCAAGCCGCGGCCGATGTTTTCCGCCAAATCAAGAAAATATGCCGGTCGCAGCCGTTCCCGTCGGATCACGTGATAGATCACCGCCGACGGTTCGTACCAGGCGTCGATTCCCATCGCCCGCATGCGATGATATAGGTCCGTGTCCTCGCCACGTTCGGCCGCCAGCGCGCGGAAATGGCCGATGCGCGCAAAGACGTTGGTATGCACCAACATGTTTCCGGTGCTGGGTGCAAACCGGCGGTCGTAGAATCGCGCCGGTTGCGAAACCGATTCACTCAATAACATCCGACACGTTGGTGCGTCATCCAAGTTTCCCCCATTGGGAAAACAAAGTCGAACGGAGCCTCCCACACAAAGGACGCCGCGCGATTCGGCGGCCCCCAGCAATTGGGCCAGCCATTCAGGAGACGCAACCTGGTCGTCGTCAAAAAACGCAATCCAACGGCCCCGGGCCACAGCCAAACCGCGATTGCGCGCCGCAACGATCCCACGTACCGGCTCGATTGCCGTCACAATCGACTGCGCTGCCCCCCGTGCAACCGTTCCGATTACCTCGGTTGTGTTGTCGGTCGAACCGTTGTCTACGATCACTATCTCGTAAGAAAATCGAGCGCCGGTCACTTGTGCAGCGAGGCTCTCAAGCGCCGCCAATAACGGCGATGAGCGATTGTACGTACAAACAATTACGCTTAAGTCGGGCGCT
>JAGQPD010001118.1 GCA_020426865.1 Planctomycetales bacterium | reverse complement strand
CTCTATCCAGTCTACAAGGCGATGGAAGAATCGGGGCGAGTGCGACGAGGGTACTTCATTGCCGGACAGGGGGCGGCTCAGTTTGCCGTGCCCGGCGCGGAGGACAGGTTGCGCGATCTCGGCAAATCTCCTGCAAAAAATGCCAATGAGGTGGTCGTGATCGCCGCCACCGATCCAGCTAGTCCCTATGGTGCAGCGCTGCGCTGGCCAACCAACAGCGCAACAAGCCGCGTGCAACGTCAGGCCGGTGCGCGGGTAATCCTTTGGGAGGGGCGACTGATCGGTTACCTTGGCAAAAGCCAGCGGAAACTCACGACGTTTCTACCCGAACGCGAACCGGATCGTCACCATGCGTTAAGTGCATTGTTTCATGCCTTCGCGCGGCTGGCGAAACCGGGCCACAGCGTCTTGATTTCGAATGTCGATGGCCAAGACGTCGCCCATTCGCCGTTGGCCCATGAATTCAAGAAACATGGCTTTCAAGAATTCCGCAACGGCTATTTGCTGCGTGCGGCAAAGGAAGACTAGCAATGCCCGAAGGAGATACCATTTTTCGGACAGCGGTTCGCTTGCGTCCGGTCTTGGTGGGGCGAAGGATTGCATCGGCCGATGCCGGTCGACATCCCGACGTTGACGTTGAACCGTTGGGCGGACAAGTGGTTTCCTGTATTGAAGCACGCGGCAAACACCTGTTGATCCATGTGGAACATGGCTTAGCGATCCATAGCCACATGGGTATGACGGGATCATGGCATTGCTACCGAGAACACGAGGCATGGCAAAAACCCCGACACCGTGCCGCGCTCGTGTTGACGATGCAGGTTTTTCCGCAACAAGACAACGGCGCTCCCGTCGACTCAATCGGGCACGGCGACCCATGCACTGTCGCGGTTTGCTTTTCGCCGAAGCTATTGGAAGTGTTGAGTCCGATACAGCTTCGACGACATCGATGGTTGACGCATCTCGGCCCAGATTTGTTGGGAGCGGACTGGTCGATCGACGAGGCCATTCGTCGCTTGCGATGGCATGAAGCGTCATCGATGGGTGAGGCGATCATGAACCAATCGATCGTGTGCGGGATTGGCAACATCTACAAATCGGAAACGCTTTTTGTCACCCGGAGCAACCCCTTCCTCGAAGTGGCAGGCTACGACGATACACAACTGCGAGAGATTGTTTCGTCGGCCCGCTATCTGATGCTCCGAAATACCGGCGGGCATCCACGACGAACCCGTACGGCGGGGACAGGTCCGAAGATGTGGGTATATGGTCGCAGCGGCCAGCCCTGCTTGGTTTGCGGCCAAGCAATACAGATGCGGCATCAGGGGGACCTCGGGCGTTCGACCTACTTCTGCCCGGCATGCCAGATGGTCAACGACCACCCCTGACCATCAAAAAATGTTCTTTTCTTTTGTCCGGGTTGGCTCCCAGCTTTCGCTAGGGACTACATGGCTTGATCGAAGCCATTCGGAATGCAGGCCCGACATCGCTGCCTGTAGCAGAACACCAGAGTCACCTGAGGAGATTTGATCATGTCGCGGACAACCACCACTTTCGCACTGGCTACCTTCACCTTGCTCGGCCTATTCGCCGCAACGGCCAAGGCTCAACAAAACTCGACGCTCACCTCCCCGCCCAGTGGCGGCCATTGGAAGCACCCCCCAACCTGCACGACGCCCCCCTACTGCCCGCCGGGCAACTGGACACCGCCGT